>JAFARM010000038.1 GCA_019245455.1 Sphingomonadaceae bacterium
TCTCGCGCCGCCCGTTGCCCGTCGCCGCCACCCCCATCAGCCGCGCGTTCAGCCGGTCCTGCATGTAGCCCTTGAGGATGCCGTCCTCGATCAGCACGGTGCGCGCGGTCGGCGTGCCCTCGTCGTCGATGGTGAGGCTGCCGCGGCGGTTCTCGATCATGCCGTCGTCGACCACCGTCACGCCCGGCGACGCCACCCGCTGCCCGATCAGCCCGGCGAAGGCACTGGTGCCCTTGCGGTTGAAGTCGCCCTCCAGCCCGTGGCCGATCGCCTCGTGGAGGAGGATGCCCGGCCAGCCGGGGCCGAGGACGACGGTCATTTCGCCCGCCGGCGCGTCGACCGCGTCGAGGTTGACCAGCGCCTGCGCCAGCGCGGTGTCGATGGCGGCGTTCCACGTCTCGGGCTTGAGCAGGTCGTCGTACAGGTAACGCCCGCCGAGCCCATGGAAGCCCGTCTCGCGCCGCCCGTTCGCCTCGGCGACGACCTGGACGTTGAGGCGCACAAGCGGCCGCACGTCGCGCGCGCGCTGCCCATCGGCGCGGACGATCTCGACGACGCTCCACGAGCCGAGCAGGCTGGCGGACACCTGCACGACCCTCGGGTCGCGGGCGCGCGCGGCGGCGTCGATGGCTTCGAGCAGCTCGACCTTGGCCTTGAACGGGATCGCCGACAGCGGGTCGGCGTCGGTGTACAGCCGGGCGTTGGTCCGCGGCAGGTCAAGCGCCGCCGTCCCGCCGTGTCCGCCCGCCGCCACCTTCACCGTGTCGGCGGCGCGCGCAATCGCGGCATCCGACAGCTCGTTGGCGTGGGCGAAGCCGGTGGTCTCGCCCCGGACCCCGCGCAGGCCGAACCCCTGGCTGGTGTCGAACGTCGCCGCCTTCAGCCGCCCGTCGTCGAAGCTGAACGACTCGCTCGTCGCGTACTGCAGGTACAGCTCGCCGTCGTCGCACCCGGCGAGCGCGTCGGCCACCAGCCGCTCGGTCCGCGCCGGGTCGAGGCCGGTGCCGGCGTAGAAGATCGTCGCGGGGTCGTGGGTCATGGTTGACGATATAGGGGCGGGCAGAGCGGCGAGCAAACGCCTCCCCTCCCCTTCAGGGGAGGGGCCGGGGGTGGGGAGGTCAGCGGCTGATCGCAGCCTCCCGCACGCCCCCACCCCCGGGCCGCCCTTCGGGCGTCTCTCGCCCCTCCCCTGAAGGGGAGGGGTTACGCCCGCGGAAAATTGCACGTCAGCGCCCAGCGCACCCCCGGCCGGTCGAGCTCGATGCGGCTGCAATAATCGAGCACGTCGCGGCCGATCAGGATCCACGGCGGCTGCGCCTTCTTGCGGCTGGCCGTCACGGTGATCGCGTCCTCGTCCTGCTCGGCGCTGCTGGTCCCCGCCTTGGCCTTGGCGTCGAGCTCCTTCGCCCGAGCCTCGGTGACGCGGGCGGCGGGCGCGATCAGCGGCAGGCCGAGGATTGCCGCGCCGGGCGTCGGCACCACGCGCTCGAACGGCAGCCCGGTGTTCGGGAACGGGTGCCACAGCCCGACCTTGCCCGTCCGCCGGAACATCCCCGCCTTTTCCATCAGCTGCGCCGCGCGGCCGTTAAACAGCGTCTCGGGCGAGCGGACGTCGAGGATGACGTGGACCGTCTCGCCGCCGATCTGCGTCTTCATCAGCGCGTCACCGTGTCCGGCGCGGCCGATGCCATAGACCGTCCCGCCCTTGGGCGCATTCGGCTGGACGATGGCGACGTGTTCGGCGGGGATGGCGAGCGCCGAGACGACGCCCTCGCTGTCGTCGGCCAACGCCTTGTCGAACCACACGGTCGGCACGTTGTCGGCCTTCAGGCCCGCAAAGGTGGCGTCGTACAGGTTGAAGCGGATGGTCGCCTCGCCGCCGGGCATCAGCGTCGACTTGAACGGCAGCTTGCCGAAGATCGGGAACGCCTTCAGGTGCGCACGCGCCGCCGGCGCCATGTTAAGCAGCAGCGCCTTGTCGAAGCCGAGCGCGATGCGGACGTTCATCTCGGTGTTCTTGACCACCAGCCGCACCATCGGCTGCGGCGCGGCGACCGCCTCGAAGCGGTCGGTCGCGGGGGCGGCGGCGGCTGGGGCGGCGGCGAGGAGCAGCGCGAACGCCAAAGTTCCTTCCCGGAACGGGGAGGTGGCACCGCGCAGCGGTGACGGAGGCGTCGCCCTCCGCGATACGAGCCGCCCGCCCGTGGCGACCGGCCCCTCCACCATCGCGGAAGAGCGATGGTCGCCCTCCCCGTTCCGGGGAGGATCGAGCCGGGCCGCCCTCAGCTCCTCAGCGCGTATCCGCCGGGCCACCTTCCAGCACGAAGCGGCGGTCGCAATAGCCGCAATCGGCATAGCCCGAGGGTCCCATCTGCAGGTACACGCGCGGATGCCCGTTCGGCCCGCCGTCCTCGTCGCCGTCGCAGGCGAGGCGCGTCGCGGTGACGTAGAAGACTTCCGGAGTGGGGATCGTGTCCATCGCGGCCGCCGCTCTAGCAAAGCCGCGCCGCGGACGGAAGCGGCGTCCGGGCGCGACGCGACGGCCCCAACGCGCAAAGGTTAACGCCCGGTAATGCTAAGTTGACGAAGGTCATGCTGCGCCGGGGAGCACCCCCCTCCCCATCCTGCCGCGCACGCCGCACGATGCCCGGTTCGCGCCGGCAGGGCGCGGCGACGCGACCCGGTTCGCGCCGGTTAAGCGCGGCGGCGCGGCAGGCGGCATCGGCAAGGCGGAGGGTAAACGACATCGGCTAACGCTAGCCGAACTGGCACCCTGTAGGACAGCGGTTTCGCGCGCCCTTGCCGCCGCCCTTGCCGTCACGCGCGCCGCCGCCTGCGCCGCTGCCCTTGCCGCCCCCGCCGCCGCGGCCTATCCCGCCCCGATGACCCAGCCGGCGATTGCGATCCGCGACCTCGAGAAGACCTATGCCGGGGGCAAGCGCGCACTGGCGGGCGTCAGCCTCGACGTGCCGCGCGGCAGCATCTTCGGCCTGCTCGGCCCCAACGGCGCGGGCAAGTCGACGATGATCAACATCCTCGCCGGCCTGGTCCGCAAGACCAGCGGTACGGCACGCATCTGGGGCTTCGACATCGACGAGCACCCGCGGAACGCCCGCGCCTCGATCGGCATCGTGCCGCAGGAGATCCTGTTCGACGCGTTCTTCACGCCCTTCGAGACGCTGGAGCTGCAGGCCGGGCTGTTCGGCGTGCCGAAGGCGAAGCGGCGATCGATGGCGCTCTTGAAGGCCGTCCGCCTCGACGACAAGGCGCACGCATACAGCCGCACGCTGTCGGGCGGCATGAAGCGGCGGCTGCTGGTGGCGAAGGCGCTGGTCCACACGCCCCCCGTGCTGGTGCTCGACGAGCCGACGGCGGGCGTCGACATCGAGCTGCGCGCCCAGCTGTGGGAGTATGTCCGCGAGCTCCACGCCGGCGGCACGACGGTGGTGCTGACGACGCACTACCTCGAGGAGGCGCAGGAGCTGTGCGACCGCATCGCCATCGTCGACGGCGGCCGCATCGTCGCCAACGACGAGACGCCGAAGCTGCTGGCCACCGCGCAGGACAAGATCCTCGTCGTCACCGTCGACCGCGACCTCGACGCCGCGCCGGAAGGGATCGGCGGCGCGGTCGAGGTCAAGGGCCCGCGCACGCTCGCGGTGACCTACGACAAGCGGCAGGCACAGGCCGGCGACATCCTCCACCGCCTGAACGAGGCGGGCCTCGGCGTGGTCGACGTCTCGACCCGCGAGGCGGACCTGGAGGACGTGTTCCTGAAGCTGACGGCGCGCGCGGCGTGAAGAGGACTATCTTCTCCCTCCCCCCCGGTGAGCGCAGCGAACCGAGAGCGGGGAGGGTCGGGGTGGGGGAACGCGCCCTCCGCGCAAGCCGCGGCCTCCCGCGCCAAGGCCCCCACCCCAGCCCTCCCCGCTCTCTGGCGCTGCGCGCCAGGGGGGGAGGGAGAAGGAAG
>JAFARM010000054.1 GCA_019245455.1 Sphingomonadaceae bacterium
CGATCGCCGCAGTGCTGTCGGCGGCGCTGGCGAACGCGGGCAAGGCGACCGCCGACATCGTCGCCTTCGACCTGTACAGCTGCTTCCCCTGCGCCGTGCTGCTGGCGGCCGAGGCGCTCGGGCTCGACTGGCGCGCGCTCCCAGCGACGGTGACGGGCGGGCTGCCCTTTTTCGGCGGGGCGGGCAACAACTACTCGCTCCATGCGATCGCGACGATGGCGGAGCGGCTGCGCGCCGCGCCAAGCCGCTTCGGGCTGGTGCTGGCCAACGGCGGCTTCCTGTCGAAGGAGGCGGCCGGCGTCTATTCGACCGAGCCGCCGCCGACGTGGCAGCCGCAGTCGAGCGCGGCGCTGCAGGCGACGATCGATGCCGAGCCCGGGCCGCCGCTGGTCGCGGCCGACTGCGAGGGGCGGGTCGAGACGTACACCGTGACCTACGCCAAGGGACAGGCGCAGCAGGGCTATGTCGTCGCTGCGACGGCGGCCGGCCGCGTCCTCGCCCGCACCCGGCGCGGCGATGCGGCGGTGCTGGCCGAACTAGCGGAGCGCGATCCCGTAGGGCGGACGGTGCGGGTCGAGCACGCGGACGGCGTCAACCGGATCGCGGCGATCGCTTAGACACCTGCCGCGGCGTCGAGCCTGCGTCTCAGCCGGGCATCGCGGCGAAGAGCGTCAGCCCCGGCGGCAGCACGACCCAATCCGGCTTGTCGCGGGTGAAGATGGCGACCGTCGGCACGAAGGCGCTCACGTCGTCGAGCGTGCCGGCATAGACGGTGTGGCTGGTGTCGATCCCGACGCGCCCGCCGAACACCAGCGCGCCGCACGCCGGGCAGAAGTTCCGCACGGCCTCGCTGCCGCGCGCGCTCGGACTGACAAACTGGCGCGCTTCGCCGGTGATGGTCAGCGCGGGCGCGGCGAAGCCCATGAAGGGGATGAACCCCGACCCGCTCCCCCGTCGGCAGTCGCCGCAGCAGCAGTAGCCGGCGAGGGTCGGCGCGGCGGTGGCGGTGTAGCGGAGAGCGCCGCAGAGGCAGGCGCCGGTGAGGGGCATCAGCGTCCTGCACCCCTGCTCTTATACCGCCCTCCAATCAAAGCCGGTCGCGCTTACGGCTCTTTAATATCGTGTCGGCCTCGTCCGCCGTAGGCAGCGGGCGCGCCTCGCGAATGGTATGCCAACCGCCGCAGTCGTCGGCAGGGCAGCCGCATAGCACGGTGTCGACGTGATAGCGTATCTTTCCATTGCGACGCTGGATGCCGTTCGTTCGATCCTCACTTCTGATCAATTCGACGATTGCATCCCGTCGCAGAAACTTGCCTGCCACAGCGCACCCTTCAGCCCACGCTACGCATCATCTAACTGATTGCCCAGGAAGATGCGAGGTGTAGCTTAAGCGCAGTAATGCCGCGCGACGCCGCCGCGGCAAAGCCGCGCCGTCGGACGGGTTCGGCGAGGGTGTCTCGCCGCACGCAAAATAAAAGTCGCTCATGCTGAGCTTGTCGAAGCACGCACTAACGGTCATGTCGTGCTTCGACAAGCTCAGCATGAGCGGGGTGGGTTATGGGCTGCCAGGCTTTCGCTCGGTGCGTTCAACTTATCGCTTGCTGAACTGGAACGACTTCCGCGCCTTCGCCTTGCCGTACTTCTTGCGCTCGACGACGCGGGGGTCGCGGGTGAGGAAGCCGGCGTGCTTGACGACCGGGCGGAGCGCCGGCTCGAAGCGGGTCAGCGCTTGGCTGATGCCGTGCTTGACCGCGCCCGCCTGGCCCGACAGGCCGCCGCCCTTGACGGTGGCGATCACGTCATACTGGTCGCGGCGCTCGGCGATGTCGAACGGCTGGTTGATGACCAGGCGCAGCGTCGGCCGGGCGAAATACTCGGTCTGGTCGCGGCCGTTGACCACGATCTTGCCCGACCCCGGCTTCAGCCAGACGCGGGCGATGGCGTTCTTGCGCTTGCCGGTGGCATAGGCGCGGCCCTGCGCGTCGATCTGCTGCTCGCGGAGGGGTGCTGCCGAGACGCCGTCGTTGTGGAGGGCGGCGGCCTGCGTGGCATCGCTCTGCAGCGCGCCGAGGTCGGCGAGCGACTGGCGGTTGTCGTCGATCATGCTGCGTCACCTGCGGTCGTCGGGGCCGCGCCGACGCGGCCGATGCTGTTCTTGGGGTTCATGGCGTGGACGTCGAGCACTTGCGGCGACTGCGCCGCGTGCGGGTGGTCGGGGCCCTTGAAGATGCGCAGGTTGGCCATCTGCCGGCGGCCGAGCGGACCGCGCGGGACCATGCGCTCGACGGCCTTCTCCAGCACGCGCTCGGGGAAGCGGCCGGCGAGCACCTTGTCGGCGGTCACTTCCTTGATGCCGCCGATGTATCCGGTGTGGCGGTAATAGGTCTTCGCCTTCGCCT
>JAFARM010000152.1 GCA_019245455.1 Sphingomonadaceae bacterium
GGCGTGCGCGTGCGTCGGTGGGTGACGCTGCACGGGGCGGCGATCAATGTCGCGCCCAGGCTTGCCGACTTCGCCGGGATCGTCCCCTGCGGGATCGCCGACGCCGCCGTCACCAGCCTCGCGGCCATGGGGCAAGCGGTTGATTTCGCGGTGGTGGACGATGCCCTGGCGGCCGGATTGTCGGATTTTCTGACAGCTGTTCATCGACGCGCAATGCCGCTTGAGCCGGGCGCGCAACTTGTCTAATGTCTACCCCGGTTAGGGGATAAGGCTTGAACCGAAACCGCCGAATCATGCCTGCTAGGGATCAACAGGAGACACACATGGGTGCCATGACCAAGATCAAGACGGTTTCGCTCGTCGCCGGCCTCGCGCTGGCGGTTGTCGCGTGCGGCGAGAAGAAGGCCGACACATCGACCTCGACCACCACGACCGAGACGACCCCGGCTGCGCCGGCCGCCGACGCGACGGCGGCGGCTCCTGCCGCTGCTCCGGCCGCGGGTGCTGCCGATGCGATGGCGACCGCTCCCGCCGCGGGCGATGCGACCGCCGCGCCGGCCGCAGGTGCCGCGACGACGACGACGGACTCGACGACCACCACGACGAAGCCGTAAGCCCACGGCGTGCGTTGACGGAAAGGGCCGCCGCACTGGCGGCCCTTTCTTTTTGACCTGGGGAGATGACAATGAGCCTCGAGCAGATCACCGAGCAGATGCGGTCGCGGGTCGGCACCAGCGCCGGCCTGAAGAAGTCGGTCAAGTTCGACTTCGGCGGCGACGGCATCGTCCGCATCGATGACACGGTTTCGCCGGCGGTCGTCGACAACACCGATGCCTCGACCGACTGCACCGTCCGCGTCAGCATGGCCGACTTCATGGACATGGCGAGCGGCAAGCAGAACCCGCAGATGGCGTTCATGATGGGCAAGCTGAAGGTCGACGGCGATATGTCGGTGGCGCTGCAACTCGGCAGCCTGCTCGGCTGACGCGCCGAGCCGAGACTGGCGGAGACGAGTCCGCTCTCTTATCGTGCGCGCGCGCCGGCATCCGGCGCGTCGTATGGTGAGCGAGAGAATGGACTTCAGGATTGTTACGGCGGCGCTATGCGTCGTCATTGCCGCGTCGCCCGCTGCCGCGAAGCCGGCGCGCGGGCGACGGCCCTCGGTGCCGACACCCGCAGCGCCGACGCAGGTTGCGCCACCGGCGCCGGCGGCCGTCGGTGCCGCGACGTCGACCGGAACGCTGATGACCCCCAAGGAGGTGGTCATGCGGCCGATGACGCCGGTCGAAGCGGAAGCGAACGCGATCTGGAGCACGCGCGCCGGGTTGAACATCGCCGCGCTGCAGTGCCAGTTCTCGCCCTATCTGGCGACCGTCCGCAACTATAACGACTTCCTGCGCCAGCACGCCGAGGAGCTCGACCGCGCGCGCGCGACGATGATCGCCCATTTCAAGCGCTATGACGGCGCCCAGGCGCAGAACAGCTTCGACCGCTATACGACGCAGACGTACAACAGCTATTCGACGCTGGATGCGCAGATCTCGTTCTGCGACGCGGCCGGCCTGGCGGGGCAGCAGTCGCTGACGATCCGCAAAGGTTCGTTCGGGCGCGAGGCGGCACGCCTGCGCGCGGCGATGCGGGCGGCGCTGGTCCCCGTCGATCCGCTGTCGCTGATCCAGCCCGTCCCGCTGGCACCGGCCGACCTGCCCCCACTATAGCAGCTGGCGATCGGCCGGCCCGGCGAGCCTCTGCCGGTTCGGGGTCGCCGATCCATTGCACCGCAAACAAAAAAGGCCGCCCCGAGGGGCGGCCTTTCTGTTGGTGCGCAGCCGGTTACTGCGGGCGGCAGGGGCCGTTCGATGCCGGGGCCGGAGCACCACCGAAGGTGATCTCGACGCGGCGGTTCTGCGGCTCGCGGACGCCGTCGGCAGTATCGACCAGCGGCCGGGTCTCGCCGAACGCCTCGGTCGTGATGACGCCGGGGGCAACGCCCTTCTTGGTCATGTAGTCCTTGACCGCGTCGGCGCGCCGCTGCGACAGCGCCTGGTTGTAGTCCGGCTTGCCCGACTTGTCGGCGTGACCGGCGAGCGTGACGCTGGTCTGACCGGTCGCGGCATACTGGTCGGCGGCACGGTCGAGGATCGCAGCGGCCTCCGGCGTGATGACCGACCGATCCCAGTCGAAGAACACCAGGAACGGCCCGGGCGTCACGGCAGCCGGCGGGCACAGCGGCAGCGGCGGCGGCGGGGTCGGAGCCGGCGGCGGGGCCGGCGGAGCGGGCGGCGGCGGCGGGGCCTCACCCCCGAAGTTGTACGTCAGCCCGACGAGAAGGCTGTGCGTCCGCACCCGGTCGCGGAAATTCACGCCCGTGGTGCTGACGGTATCGACGCGATCGACGTTGAAGTAGCGATACTTCAGCGAGACGTCGACGTGGTTGGTCACGGGCTTGTACACGCCGGCAAGCAGCTGCCAAGCGAAATGGGTGTCGCTGTCGTCGAGGAAATACGGCCCGGGATGGACGAAGGCGTACGTCTCTTCCTTGACGCGCGCGACGCCGACACCACCGCCAAGATAGCCGCCAAAGGCCCGATCCTTGCCGCCGAAGTCGACGAGGCCATTAACCATGAACGACAGGATCGACTGGTTGCCCGACGGATTATTGTAGTTGCCCGTCGTGGCAACCCCCGTGGCACCGGTCGACTGCGTCAGTCCCGGCAACCCGCCGTTGACCTGAAGATAATCGACGTTGGTGTTCTTGTAGCCAACCTCGAACTCGGTCCGGAAGATCCCGAAGTCGTAGCCAAGGATGCCGTCGACATCATAGCCGACCTTGTAGTTGGCACGAAGGGGTTGCGAGTAGGTCGTGCCCGCGGTGTCGCGGAGGTCAAAGGTCGAGTTCTGAGCGATGACACCGCCACCCTCGAGCCCGACATAGAACGACTTGTCCTTCGCGAGCGCCGGGCCGGCGAGCGCGGTGCTGGCCAACGCGACAGCTACGGCAAATTTCCGCATGCTTGATCCCTTCACGGTTTTGCAGTCCTCTGAACTGGCATAACGCTCTAACCGAGCCGTTATACCAGTGCAAGTCGCGATTCCGATCAGGTGTTGCTCAGAAACAACATACGTTTCCCTAAGTACTTGAAGTCGCATCACGTGGCTGCCAGCAGCCCTTCCGATCGTAACGCCGCCAGAATGGCCGCCAGCGTTGCCCGCGCCTCTGCATCGACCACTTGCCCGCCGGTCGGCGGAACGATTGCCGCAGCCGCCGTGCCGAGCACCGCCCGGCCCCCGACGACCAGCGCCGGCACCGGCCATCCGTCGCGCCAGCTGCCACCCGCGAAGTGGACGAACGCGGCCTCGTCGCCGACGTAAGCGATGCAGCCGTCGCTCGGGACGAGGAAGGTCCAACCAGCACCGTCGAAAGAGGCAATCCGGCCATCCTGCCCCGCCCAATCGCCGACCGCGCCGGCAGGGACGATCGACGCGGCACCGGGCGCGGGGGTTGCGGGCTCGACGGCGGTGCGACTGGCGACCGCAAGGTGAAGCAGCGCGTCGATGCGGATGAGCGCCTCGTTGTGGGTGATCTCCTTCTGCGCCTGACCGGCAGACAGCAGCGGCAGGGCATAGCGTGCGGTGTCGGGCATGATGGACCTCTCGGGTGACGGTCAGAGGGTAATGGTCGCCGCGGCACCGGCGCCGACGGCCGCACTGACCTGGGCGACCTCGATGGTGACGGGGCCTCCGGCCAAATCCGCCTGAGCCGCGGCTGCGGGGTAGACCCACCGCGGTTCGACGACGTCGGTCTGGCGCAGGACGGCGGCACCCCGGCGCACGATCACGTGGTAGCGCTCGTCCTGCTCGGCCAAAGGTGCGTCGGTGCCGTCGCTCCAGGCGAAGCCGGCGCGGCTGCGACGAACCCATGTCAGCACGCGGTCGCCCTGCGCGGAAGCATCGACCGTGAGCGCCACGGGCGATAGCGGGCGCAGCGCCTTGCCTGCTGGAACGACCACCGTGGGACGTTGCCCGGCCGGATCGTCCAGCGGCCCGACGCCCTTGAACTGCAGCGATGCGCCGACGAGTTCGACCGGCAGCGCGAAGGTCGTCAGCCGGTCATCGAGCAAGACGAAGCGCTCGCTTCCCACATGGCCGGGCACGGCCGCTTCCGACCCGCGGCGTCCGCGCAGCAGATTGCTGAGACGAAAGCGGGTACCGCCGAGAGCGATCGCAGTGCCGAACTGAACGACCTCGTCGCCGATCAGCGCCAGGTTCGCACCCGCAAGGACCGCGGGATCGCTCGCGCTGACCAGGCTGTCGTCGGCGCGCAGCAGATCGACATCGACGCTCGCCAGGCGGTCCCACGTCGTCGTCGGACCGGCCGCAAGGACGGACCGCGTCGTTCCGATCGTCGCGGGCGTGCCGATCGTCGCGGCGACGGCATAGCTATCGCCGCCGTCGCGACTGAACAAAATGTCCGCCCGCCGCCAACCAGGGCTTGCGCCGCTGGCCGCGAGCAGCAGCAGCGGCGACATCGGCAGCGGGCCGGGCAGCGGCGGCAGGTCGAGGACGTGGATCACCGTCGCGCCCTGCGGCGCGTCGGTAGCGGCGTAAGCCCGGCCAGGGTCCGCCACCAACGCCGCCACCGGAGCAGCGGCGACGCGGGCGAGGTCGAGCGTGACGGCACCGCCGGTGATTGTCCGGTGCGTCACGCGCCACGGCTGGGGATCGTCGCCGGCGAGGACGAAGTCGCCGAGTTGCACGTCGGCGTAGCGCCACGGGACGGCGATCTGTTGCGTCGTGCGCGCCGCGATGGCCCGGCGCAGCGCGGCGTCGGCGAGAAGCTTCACGTCCGCGGCCGCCGCAGCGATGGTCAGGTCATGCTGTTCGACGCGAAGCGCCGGTGAGCGGCGAGCAGCCGCCTGGATGCCGGTCTGATACTCGCGGTCGACATCGCCATACGACAGCCAGATCGCATCGGGAATGGTGGTGTCGGCGGCGCGGACGGCGTGGCGCTCGGCCGCCGTCGCATGGTCGCTGACGCCAAGGTCCGCGCTGCCAACCGGCGTGGCTGCCGTTCCCGCCCCGATCCGCAGCGCGAGACCGTTGTCGCCGAGCGTCAGGTCGGCGACGACGGCCAGTGCCGTCAGCGCTTGGCGGATGGTGCCGCCCGTCGCCGCGGCGAAGCCGACGACCGTCGGCAGCGCTGCCTGCCGCTCGACGGGGGCAAGGTCGGCGGCGATCGCGTCGACCGCGACGGGCTCCGCGTCGGCGACGACCTCGAACGTCAGATTGGGGATGCGGTTGCCATAGTCGGCGAGCGGCAGATCCTCGAACACGAGGTACGCCAGCCCCCGATAGGCGGGCGTGCCGGCCGTACCCTCGGCCGCGGCGATCAGCGGATCGACCGGCTGCGCCTCGCCACCGAGGTAGGTGCGGATCGTCGCCGGGAAGTTGAGCGTGCCGTCGGCCGCGCGGAGCAGTTTCCCGTCGGCCCAGATGCGTTCCACCCCGGCGATTGGCCGCGCGGCAACGACGACGGCGAACGACGACGAGTAACTATAGGTGTTGGTCGCCGGGCCGCCCTTGCCGCCGCCGCTGTGCTGGCGCGATTCCTTGATGCCCGCCGTCCATACGAGGTTGCCGGCAACGCGCATCCGGCCATAGATTCGCGGCAGCGGCTCGCCATAGGCGGCGCTCTGCACCGTCAGGTTGGCGAGGCGCGGCCCTTCGCGCGTGGCACCGCCAAACAGCCCGCGGTCGAGCGTGCTGCCGACCAGCGTGCCGACGAGACCGCCAATCGGCCCGCCGATGACGCGGCCTATGGTGCCGAGGATAAGCGTCGCCATGGATCAGTCCTCCGGAAGGCGCCAAGCGGCGACGAGGCTCCACGCGGGGTCGGCCGGTCCCTCGACGACGCGGCCGAGCCCGGCATGGGCGTGGACGATGCCGCCCCAGGTGACGACGGCGAGGTGCCGCCGATGGCGGCGCGGGGCCAGGACGAGGATGTCGCCGGGCTCGGCATCGGCCACCGGCGTTGCGCCGATCGCCGCAATCGCAGCGTCGAGCCGCGCTTCGTTGTCGCCGCCGAGCCCGTATGTCGGCACGCGCGGCCGGCACCCGGCCGCCGCCGCCGCGACGAGGGCGACGCCAACGCAGTCAAGACCCGTCCCCGGCACGCGCCCCTGCAGGCGGAAGCGCGTGCCGAGACAGCCGCGTGCGGCCGCGACGATGGCGTCGGCGCGGGGGTGCATCAGACGCCGGGGAAGCGGGTGAGCACGTCGCTGCCCGGCACGTGCGGTTCGCCGCGGAAGTTGGCGGCATTGCCGAACCGCCCGACGCACGTCGCCAGGCGCTTGTCACAGCCTTCGCGCAGCTCGACCCGGAGCCCCGCCGGCAGGTCGCCGGGCAGCGCCTCGACCAGCAGCAGCGCCGCGCCGTCGGTCGCGGCGACATAGCCGTCGATCCCCGCCGCCGGCCCATCGAGCGGACGCACGCGGCCCCCGACAAAGCGATCCAGCCCGGACAGCCCGGCAACGACCAACCGATCGCCCGTCGATCCCTCGGCCAGGGTCGCCAACACGGTTCGCGGCGCGAGATCGACCCGACAGCGGCGGTCGCCAAGCTCGGCCCGGCAGGTCGGCGAGCAGGTCTCGACGGCGAGCGCGTCGAACGCCGCCGTCGGCCCGCGCACGGTCGCGGTGAAGCTGCCGGTGACGCCCGTCAGGTCGCGCGCCACCTCGCCCATCGTGCCGCGGGCGACGGGGAGCGTACCGGCGGCAGGCGCGGTCCAGTCGACCATGAACACCTGCAGCGCCGCGCCGTCGAACCGTCCGGCGGCGAGGTCCGCCTCGGTGATCGCGCCGGCGCTCAGCGCGCCGGTGAACTCCATCGTCGCGACGTCGAGGCCGAGGCCGGCGCTGATCGCCGACGGGGTCATGCCCGGCGCCGCCTCGTAGCGGAGGCCGGCCACCGTGATCGCCTGGTCGTGGCTGGTGAAGCCGAGCGTGACGCCGTCGGTGCGGGCGACGCGCCAGCACAAGGCGATCGTCGTCACCTCGGGCGCGAGGGCATCGCCGAAGGTCATCGCTCAGGCCTCCCGCAGTTCGATCAGCGGCACCGAGGGGACGTCGCCGGACCGCCAGCCGCTCGCCGTCACATCGATGCGGTCGGTGTCGAAGCGGGCCGGCACGTCGAAGTGGAAGCCGGCGGTGACGGCGCTGCCGGCGGCCGGCGCGGCGGCGAAGTCGATCGTGCCGAGGTCGCCCGCCGTCCACGCCGCCGTCGCCGCGCCGTCGACCGCGACGACGACCGTCGCCGCCTGCGGCCGGGTGATCCGCCGCGCGTAGGGCTCGGCATCGGCACCGTAGGTCTTGGTCAGCGCGAAGCGGGTGGTGACGCCGTCGCCGGTGCCGATCCGCTGGTCGGTGGCCGTCACCGCGCCGCCGTCATCGCGCGACGTGCTGTCGAACGGGTCGGTGAAGCGGAACCCGTTCGCCCGGCCGCGCCGGGCGCGGAAGAAGGCGAGCAGGGTCCGCAGGTCGTCGTCGGAGCGCACGCCCACGCCGGCGTCGAAGCGCAGCCGCGCGTCGCTCCAGTTGGCGTTGCGCTGCTCGTAGCCCGAGCTCGACGTCGCGATCTGCGTCGCGAACTCGGGGCCGCCGCCGGCCTTCAGGCCGATGGCCAGCGGAAACAGCACGTCGTGGAAGGCGGGCATCGGGTCCTCTCCAAGATCGAAGGCGACGACGCCGTCACGGGCGACCTGCGGCCACGCCCAGACGAAGGTCTCGGCCGTGCCGCGGGCGAGCGACGCCGCCGCGGCGGCGACGATGCGCGGCCAGTCGGTGGCGGCGTCGGCCGCCGCAGCGACGAAGCCGGCGAAATAATGCTGCCGCGCCAGGTCGTAGCGGAGGCGTTCGGTGATCGCGGCCCGCGCCGCCACCTGCGCGGCGAGGTTGCCGCCGGTGACGAAGTCGTAGTCCTCGAGCTGCAGCGCATCGAAGGCCGGTGCCGCCCACGCCGCGGGCAGGTTCGCGCGCGGCAGGTCGGGCGTCGCCGCCGCCAGCACCTGCGGCGCGTAGAACAGCAGATAGCTGCGCACGCCGGGTACCGCCGCGCGCACGGCATCGCGCAACGCCAGCGTCGCAGCCCCCAGCCGCAGCCCGAGCCAGTCGAGATACGCCTGCTGCTCGGCCGGCAGCGCGCCGGCGACGCTGGTCAGCGGCGGCGGCACCGCCCGCCCGGTCTCGGCGGGATAGGCCGCGACCGTCGCCGCGTCGTAGAAGCACGGCCGGCCGTCGCCCCCGACCCACCACCACGGCTCGCCGATCTGATGATGCGGCGACAGCCCCGCGGCGACGGCGATGCCGACGAATGCCGTCGCCACCGCCGCCAGCCACGCCTGCGCTTCGGCGTTGACCGGCGACAGCAGGGTCGACGGCGGGACCCATCCGGTCAGAGCCGGATTGGCGGCGGCGTCGCGCTGCTTCCACGCGTCCGGCGCATAGGCGTCGAACAGCTCGAACGACTGCGACACGATCAGGCGGAAGCCGCGCTCGGCCAGCCGCGCGGCGAAGTCCCGGTGCCATGCCGCCGCCGGCGCGTTGAGCGGCAGCGCCGGATCGACGACGAAGCGCGCCGCCGCCGCGTCCCAGCGCAGCGGCATGAAGTGGCTCATGCCGACATAGTGATCGACCCATTCGCGGTAGCCGAGCGCCGCGATCCCGCGGACGAGCCGCGCCGGGGTCAGGTTATAGGCGTCGTCGTAGCCGGTGGCGATGCGCAGGCCGTGCGGCGGCACGGCCGTGTCGCCGATCTGCAGCACCGAACCCGGCCCGTCACAGGCGACGTCCGACAGCGTCACCGACGCATCCAGCCGCGCCGGCAGCGGCCCCCCGGCCCCCGTGTAGCCCACGGGCACGAGCGAGAGGAACAGCCGGTCGATGTCGCCGGCGAACACGGCCTCCCCGCCGC
Organism: Sphingomonadaceae bacterium; assembly: GCA_019245455.1. GTDB lineage: Bacteria > Pseudomonadota > Alphaproteobacteria > Sphingomonadales > Sphingomonadaceae > Polymorphobacter_B. The sequence continues at coordinate 8,968 of JAFARM010000152.1, forward strand.
GGCCGAAGCCCGTGGCGAGCGCATCGAAGTCGAGCGTCACCACCGCGTCGGTCGGGGTTCCGGCGGCATAGTTCCAAAGGCGGACGTACCAGGTCCGCGGGGTGCCGACGGCGTCGCGCCCCTCGATCGTCAGCGTCGGGCCGTTGACCGCGTCGAGCGGCAGCACGCCGTCCGACTGCCAGCGGAAGCCGAGGACGCAGCCGCGATAGTCGCGGCTGGTGGCATAGCTGGTCAGCGGATGGTCCCAGCGATCGACCGACTCCCAGATCAGCCCGGCGAGGTCGTTCGTCGCGAGGAAGCTGAGGTCGATCCTCAGCGTTCCCGGCGCGGGCGTGGTCGCCGCCGCCATCATCGGGCGCGGGAAGTCGACCGTCCAGAAGCGCGGGTCGAAGCGCTTCAGCCAGTCCTGCCGCGCCTGGTCGGCGGGGGTCGCGAGCCAGTGGCGGAGCATCAGCCGTTCGCCCGGTCGAGCGCGGTCCGCACCTGCCGCGCCAGCTGCGCGCCGGTCCGCTGCATGAAGGCCGGGCTGGCGTCGGCGGGCACGGCGACGTTGACCGTGACGCTGACCGCCCCCGGCGCGGCACCGGCGGCGGGAGCGATGCGCCCGGCGGCGGTGGGCACGAACACCTCCGGTCCGCGCTCCCCGACGAGATAGGCCTGGCCGCCGGTCACCGGCCCGCCCGTCGCCCGGCCAGGCGCGCCGCCGAACAGCGACGCGACGGCGCCGCCGAGCGAACCGAGCAGGCTGCCGCCGCCATCGCTGCCGCCGCCGAAGATCGCGCCCAGGTCGGCCTTGACCGCACTCGCGGCGATTTCCGCCAGGGTGGCCAGCGCGACCTTCTTCAGGTCGTCGAACCCCAGACTGCCGTTCTTGATCGCTTTCGTCAGGGCGCTATCGATCGCGCTGCCGGCCTTGGTCACGCCGTCCGCCAAGGGGCCGGTCAGCTGGCCGCGGATCGTCGCGATGTCCTGGGCGAAGCCGTTCGTGTCGGCGCGGATGCCGATCACCAGGCTATCGAGCGTGTCCATCGGGGAAAGCCTCCTTCAGGCGGGCGAGGTCGGCGGCGAGCGCGGGAGCGGCGATCGCCGGCAGGTCGAGGCCGGCGGCGGTGCGCAGCTCGGCCGGAGTCGCCGCCCAAAACAGGTCGGGGCTCCAGCCGAGCGTCGCCGCCAGCCGCGCGGCGACCCGCGCCGCGGTGGCGAAGGTCGGGCCGGCAGCGGGCGGGGTCGGGCCGCTGCCGGCAGCGGCAGGCGGGGGCGTCACTTGCCCTGCAGGACCTGCGTCAGCAGGGTCTTGAGCGCCGGCGTCACCGCCGACAGGCCGGCGTCGACGATCGCCTCGGCGAAACTCTCGCGCGTCAGCGGCGGCGCGCCAGGGGCGAGGCAGTGCCACAGCAGCGCGACGATCTCGTCGAGCTTGATATGGCCGGCGGCGGCGCGTTCGACCGCGCCGAACAGCGGGCCGATCTCGTGCTCGGCGGCAACCAGCGCGGCGAAGGTCGGGCGAAGCTTCATCTCGACATTGTTGAGGACGAGGCTCGCCTCGCCGCGGACGGCGTTGACCAGCGCGCTCATGCCGTCACCACGCTGCCCGAGGATTCGAGCGCGATCGTGTAGCTGCGTTCGTTGTTGAAGTCCCCGGCATAGTCGAGCCGGGTGACGAGGAATTGTCCGGTCATGGTTTCTCCACTTGCAAAAACAACCTGATAGGTGTCGAGGACGCCGGCGAGCGCATTGGCCTTGACCCGCGCCTCGGCGGCCGAGCCATTGAACACACCGGCACCGGCCAGCGAGACGGAGCGGAAGCCCGCCCCCGACAGCAATTCGCGCCAGCCGCCCGAGCCCTTGTTGGTGACGACGACGGTGTCGGAATTGATCGTCAGCTGCGTCGTCCGCAGCCCGGCGATGGTGGCGAAGGCGGGCGGGCTGCCGCCGTCGCCGATCTTCAGCAGGAAGGCACTGCCCAGTTCGGCGGCCATGGGTGGTTCTCCATCTTTCAACGGGGGAAGGTGTCAGCGAGGGGGCACGATCGCGCCGCGTCAGATCACTTCGGTGCGGATGCGGAAGTCGAGTGCCGCCTGCATCCAGCCGGTCGTCTCCTTGACGAACACGGCGCGGACGAAGGCGACGCTGGCGACGCGGTGGCCGTCCTGCGTGCCGGCGACGGTGCGCACGGCGGCCTCGGCGGCGGCGGAGAGCACCTTCAACCGGCCGGTGCCGGGCGCATCGTCCCACAGGCTGAGCTGGACGCGGTGCTCGTGGCCGACGCCGGTCTTCGTGCTCCAGTCGGTGACGGCGTCGGCACCGATCGTCAGGTACGGCGCGACGGCGTTCGGCGCGACCCAGTCGAAGATGCCGGTCAGCGGCGCGAGGCCCGGGGCGGCGGCGAGGGCGGCGGTGACCAGCGTCTGCACGGCGAGGCTGGCGCTGCTCATCGCGTCCCCCGCACGAACAGGGCGAGGCGCGGATCGCGGCGGCGGTGGCGCGTACCGACGAAGCGCTGGCGCAGGTGGTGGCCGGTCAGGCGCAGCCCACTGGCGTCGAGCGCGGCGTTGATGTTCGGCAGCTCGGCCGCCGCCCGCGCCAGCATCAGGGCATTCGCCCGTTCGGTGGTGGCGGCGACGATCGCATCGAGGATCGGCTGCGGATCGATCATGTGCGGTCCTCCACGAGGAAGGTGGCGCGGTCGCGCAGCGCCGGGTCGGGCTCGGCGCGCAGGACGACGAGCAGGCGGCCGCGCCAGCGGCAGCGGGTGGCGAGCGCGACGACCGTCGGCGTGCGGACGGTCAGGCGGAAGCGGGGGCGGCCGAGCTGGCGCTCGCCGACGTCGGCCGTCAGCACCGTGTCGACGGGCGCGAGCGCGGCCCAGGCGTCGCCGATGGCGATCCAGCCGGTCCCGTCCCAGCGCTCGATGGCGATGCGCTCGCGGAGCGCGCCGGCGAGTTCAGCCATGCCGCGCCTCCGCGCCAAGGCGAAGCCGCCGCCATGGCCGCCACAGCGCGGCGACCGCCGCCGGAGGGCCGCTGTCGGGGTCGTCTCGGTGGGTGTGGAGATGCGCGACGAGGCGGACGATGCCCTGGCGCAATGGCTCGGGCACCCCGTTCCAGTCGGCCGCGATGCCGGCGCTGTAGAGGACGTGGTAGCGGACGGCGAGGTCGGGGGCGACCAGCCGCACCCAGCCGGTGCCGCCGAGGTCGATGTCGGTCTCGATGGCACCGCCCGGCAGCGGTTGCCCGTCCCCGCTGACGCCGGCGATGGCGATGACGGGGAAGGCCGGCAGCCGCTGCCAGACGCGCACCGGCAGCACCGCGTCGGCCACGTCCCGAACGATCAGCCGCTGGCCGGTGAACGCTTCGGCCAGCGCGGTCGCGGTGCGGATGAAGCCGGCGATCAGCGCATCCTCGCTGCCGTCGTCGAGGCGGAGGAAGGCCTTGACCTCGTCGAGCGCGACGGGGACGGTCGCCGGCGGGAGCAGGTCGGCCATCACCGCGCCTCCACCCGGACGACGAGCGCGCGGTCGTCGCGCCGACCATCGGACAGCGTGATCCGGTTGACGACGCGGTAGACGGTACCGGCGGTGCCGCCGTCGAAGGTCGCCCCGGTCCGGGTCGCCGTCGCGGTCGCACCGCCGATGGCGATCCCGGGCGGTTCGACGTCCCAGTCGCTGGCGACGATCGTCGCGCCGTTCAGAAAATCGGCCGACCAGTCGACGGCATAGTCGAGCCGCGCGGCCGGATCCTTGAGGAACATCCCCATCGGCGGTCTCCCTTGGTGGTGGCGGGGCGGCGGCATCAGACCGGCTGGTTGATCTCGACCTGCCAGCCGCCCAGGCTGACCGTGCCGCCGGCGACGATCGCCTGCGCCGGGCAGGTGGTGACGTAGAGGAGCGTCGACGTGCCGGGGTCGAGCAGGGAGACGTGATCGATCGTGCCCGCGGCGATCACCGCCAGCCCCGACTTCGCCGCGACCGTCACCTTGCGGCCCGACACGTCGCCGTTGGCGATGGCGAAGTCGGCCGGCGCCATCGTCGCCTGGCTGAGCGCGCCGGCGGTCGCCGCGGCATAGGTCGCGGGCTGGCCGCTGGTCGCGACCATGACCGTCGCGGTCGAGATCCTGGCGAGGGCCGTGTCGAACACGGCGTTGCTGCAGAACTTGCTCATGGGGGTTCCTTCCGGGGTTCAGGCGATGAAGAGGGTGCGGCCTGGGTCGGCGACGATCAGCGTGCGCGACGACGGCGGGAGCGGCGGGGTCGACCCAAGCGGCGTGTCGATCAGGACGAGGCGACCGCCGGCGGGCATCAGCGTCAGCGTCACCGACGCGACGCCGATGAGCGGCGTCGTCCCCGACATGGCCATGCGACTGGTTGCCGGAGCAAGCGTGCCGGCCCAGCGGGCGGAGGGAGACGCCGCCGCCTGCGCCTGCCGCGCCGTTGTGGCGGCGAGCGCGCCCGCCCAGCCGGCGGCTGCCGGCGCAGACCCCTCGGCCTGCCGCGCCGACAGTGGCGCGACGGCGACGCTCCACCCGGCGGCGGGCGATCCGGCCCGGCCGGCGATCCTGCCTCCGGCGGCGGCCAGCGCGACCGTCCACCCCGCCGCCGCCACCGTCGTGCGCGAGGCGAGCCGCCCCGACGCGGTCAGGCACGCGCCGTTCCACCCCGCCGCCGAACTGGCCGCCCGGCTCGTCTGGCGGTCGGACGCCGGCAGCAGCGCGGTCGGCACCGCCCCCTGGAACGCGCCGGCGGAGAAGGTCGCGCCGCGCGCCAGCCCGGTCAGGTCGGTGTCGACGCTGGCGCTTCGCCCGCGCCCGACGACGTACGCCCCCGATCCCGCGACGAGCGGCGTATAGGTGCCGCCGCCGCTGCCGTCGGGTGCCGCCTGGAAGGCGAGCTTGTTCGACGTGCCGCTCTTGTCGAGCGTGTAGGGATCGATGCCGACGTCGACGCCGTCCTGGCTCAGCTGGTTCGAGCCGAGGCCGTAGAACTCGAACTGGAACTCGGGG
>JAFARM010000190.1 GCA_019245455.1 Sphingomonadaceae bacterium
CAGCGCCGTCGGCTTGGTCGGATCGTTGACCGCCGTGCCATAGGCCGTCGGGTTGGCGTTGAAGCTCGCGGCGGTGACGCCGTAGCCGGCAATGACCAGCGTGTGGCCATCGACCGAGCGGTGCAGCAGCGCCTCCGACGACGAGCCATACTCGCCCGAGATCGCCGCGTTCTTGCCGCGCGCCGCCTGCGGCAGGACGAGGGCGTCGGTATAGGTCGCCGACGCCGTGCCGGTGTGGGCATACTGGAACAGGGTGATCGGCGCGGCGGGGTTGTCGGCGTAGCTGCCGGTGCCGCCGACGACGCCGTTGCCCTCGACGCTGACGACAAGCCGGCCCTTGATGAAGGTGAAGGCGTCGGCCGGCGCGGCGAGCACCGTCGCGGCGAGGAGGACGGCGGCGGGGCGGATCATCTGGATTTCCTTGGGGAGAAGGGCGGCGGACGGAGCCGATCGGGCGGCACGGTGCGATCCGGTACCGCGCGAACATGACGGTCGCGTGGCAGGATGGCGGCGGTGGGCGGGCTTTGCTAGGCCGATGGCCGTGACCGATCTTCGTACCCTGACCCGCGACGGCGTCGCCCTTGCCTATCGCTTCCGTCCTGGGCGGGGGCCGGTGGTGTTCCTGCCCGGCTATAGGTCCGACATGACCGGGACCAAGGCCGAGGCGCTCGACGCCTGGGCGGCGGCGCGGGGGCGGGCCTATCTGCGCTTCGACTATTCGGGCGTCGGCGCGAGCGGCGGCGACTTCGCCGACGGCACCATCGGCCGCTGGACCGACGATGCCGCCGCGGTGATCGCCGCGGTATGCCCGGAGCCGGCGGTGCTGGTCGGCTCGTCGATGGGGGCGTGGATCGCCCTGCGTCTGGCCGTGCGCCGTCCGCAGGTGCAGGTGGTCACGGTCGCCGGTGCCCCCGACTTCACCAACTGGGGGCTGCCGTTGACCGACGCCGACCGGGAGGCGCTGGCCGCGCAGGGCTTCGTCGAGCGGCCGAGCCGCTACGGCGCGCCCTACCGCTACCACGCTCGCCTGATCGCCGACGGCACCGCGTGCCGCCTGCTGCCGGGGCCGATCGCGGTCGACGCCCCGGTCCGCCTGCTCCACGGCCAGGCCGATCCCGACGTGCCGTGGCGCCTCAGCCTCGACGTCGCCGCGGCGCTGCGTTCGGCCGACGTTCAGGTGACGTTGATCAAGGACGGCGACCACCGCCTGTCGCGACCCGCCGACCTCGCGCTGCTGACCGCGACGCTCGACGCGCTGCCCGGCGGTTGATTTCGGAGGCCCGATGCGCGCGCTGACCCTGCTCCTCCTGCTTGCCGCCGCACCCGCGGTGGCGGCCGCGCCCGGCGACGGCGAGCGCTACCGTCAGTGCCTCGACCTCGCCCGCAGCGATTCCGCGCGCGCGATCGACGCGGCGACGGCGTGGCGGGGGGAGGGCGGCGGCGTGCCGGCGCGCCACTGCCTCGCGCTCGCCTATTCGGCCAGGGGCGACGATGCCGCCGCCGCGGCCGAGCTTGCCGCTGCCGCCCGCGCCGCGGAAGCCGCGCACGACGCCCACGCCGCCGACCTGTGGGGGCAGGCGGGCAACGCCGCGCTGCTGGCGAAGCAGGGCGGCGCAGCGATCGCCGACTTCACCGCGGGCATCACGGTTGCGGGAAGCGAGCCGGTGCGGCTGGCGGCGCTGCTGACCGACCGCGCCCGCGCGCTGGTCGAGGCCAACCGCACGACCGAGGCCAGGGCCGACCTGACGCGGGCGACGAGCCTCGACCCGTCGAGCGCCGACGGCTGGCTGCTGCTGGCAACGCTCGACCGGCGGCTCGGCGACCTGCCCGCGGCCGAGCGCGCGATCCTGGAGGCGGCGCGGCGCGAGCCCGGCGACCCCGACATCGCGCTGGAGGCCGGCAACATCGCCGGGGCCGAGGGGCGGCTCGACCTCGCGCGGACGGAGTGGAAGAAGGTCGTGACCCAGGCCCCCGGCAGCGACGCCGCGGCGGTGGCGGCGAAGGCGCTGGCGCTCAATCCGGGGTGACCGCGTCCGCCCGCTCACCGCGTGCCGGCGAAAATCTCGTCCGCGTTCAGCGTCACGGCGGGATCGCGCAGCACGAGCGGCTGGCCGGTGAGGTGGACTACCGACCGCCACTCGTTCGCGCCGGCACGCTCGAAGGTGGTGAAGGCATCGCGTGAGGCGTGGACGAAGACGATCGTGTCGACGCTGGCGATCCCCTGATACTCGTCGAGCTTGACGCCATGGTCGTGCGCCTCGGTCGACCGCGACAGGATCGCGAAGATCACCCTGGGGTGCTTGAGCGTCATCGGCTCGTGGTCGAGCGCCCCGACATCGCGCGGATCGCAGTAGATCGCGACATCGGGCAGGCGGTAGGTGTCGCGCGACACCTCGAGCCCCATGTCGCTCGCCATCGCCTCGCATGGGCTGCCGGCAAGGCTGCGGGTCAGCGCGACGAGCAGGTTGCGCGTGATCCGCACGTGCCGCCGGTTGGCGCCGGCCATCATGTGCGGCACGCCGTCGATCAGCTCGAAGCGGTCCTCGCGGCCGCCATAGGCCTTGAGGAACTCGTCGACGGTCAGGCGGAGCGTCGCCGTCGCAGGCGTGGTCATGCTGCCTCCTTCAGAAGCGCTTTAGCATATCGCCCGCTTGTTGGGCTCCCCGTTTCGGTCCTTCGTCAGCCGCGTTATATCCGCGTGCCACTACCGGAGCGCCCCATGAAATACCTCCACACCATGGTCCGCGTCAGCGACCTCGATGCCAGCCTCGCCTTCTACAAGCTCCTCGGCCTGACCGAGATCCGGCGCATGGAGAACGACAAGGGGCGGTTCACCCTCGTCTTCCTCGCCGCCCCCGGCGACGAGAGTGCGCAGGTCGAGCTGACCTACAACTGGGACCCGGAGGAATACGGCGGCGGGCGCAACTTCGGCCACCTCGCCTATGCGGTGGACGACATCTACGACACCTGCGCGCGGCTGCAGGCGGGCGGCGTCACCATCAACCGGCCACCGCGCGACGGGCACATGGCCTTCGTCCGCTCGCCCGATGGCATCTCGGTCGAGCTGCTCCAGGCGGGCGGGCGCAAGGAGCCGGCGGAACCCTGGGCGTCGATGCCGAACACGGGCGTTTGGTGAGATGGAGGTCGTCCAGGTCCCGGTGCTGAGCGATAACTACGTCTACCTCGCCCACGACGGCGACGAGACGGCAGTGATCGACCCGGCGGTGGCCGAGCCGGTGCTCGCGGCGGCGGCCGCGCGTGGGTGGCGGATCACGCAGATCCTCAACACCCACTGGCACCCGGACCATGTCGGGGCGAACCTGGCGATTAAGGAAGCGACCGGCTGCCAGATCGCCGGTCCGGCGGGTGAAGCCTCGAAGATCCCGGGCATCGACCGGGCGGTGGCGGACGGCGAGCAGGTCGCGGTCGGTGGTGCGGAGGGCGTCGTCATCGACGTGCCGGGGCATACGGCGGGGCACAACGCCTATTACTTCGCCGGCGCGGGCGTGCTGTTCTGTGGCGACACGCTGTTTGCCTTGGGCTGCGGTCGGCTGTTCGAGGGGACGCCGGGGCAGATGCACGCCAGCCTCGCCAAGCTGATGGCGCTGCCCGACGCCACGCGGGTCTACTGCGCGCACGAATATACGCAGGCGAACGCGCGCTTCGCCGTCACGGTCGAGCCGGGCAACGCCGCGCTCGCCGAGCGGGTCGTCGCCATCGACGCGGCGCGCGCGTCGGGGCGGCCGACGGTGCCCTCGACGATCCGGTTGGAGCGGGCGACCAACCCCTTCGTGCGCGCTCGCGACGTCGCCGAGTTCGCGGCGCGGCGGGCGGCGAAGGACGCGTTCCGGGGCTGAAGCCTCTTCCTGTCATCCCGGCGCAGGCCGGGACCCATGATCTCAGAGGTTCGAGATCATGGGTCCCGGCCTGCGCCGGGATGACATGGGCCTTTGATCGGTCTCGCGGCCAAACCACGGCTCGCGCCCCGCACCCGCTATAAAGCCCGCCGCCCCAGCCAGTAGAAGCGCGCCAGCAGCAGCCCCGCCGACACCGCGCTGGCGACGATCGTCCCCCAGACGATCCCCGCCACGCCCAGGTGCAGCACGATCGCCGCGACGTACCCTGCCGGCATCAGCACGCCGACATAGCTCACCATGTGCGTCGCCGCCGGCATCCAGATGTCGCCGCGCGCGCGCAGCGCCTGCGCGCCGACCGCCTGCAGCCCGTCGGTCAGATAGAACAGGCACGACAGGACCAGTGCGGCGGCCGCCACCGCGCGGACGGCGGCGTCGCGGGTATAGCCGCCGGCGACCGCGTCGGCCGCCCCCAGGATCACCGCCGAGACGAGGAGCGACACCGCCGCCGCCGTGGCGAAGCCCAGCGTGCCGGCGCGCCGCACGCCCGCAGGGTCGCCCGCACCGTGCGCTCGCCCGACGAGCACCGCCGTCGCCGCGGCGATGCCGAGCGGCCCCATGAAGGTGACGCCGGCGACATTCAGCACGATCGCCCACGCCGCGACTCCGGCCGCGCCGAGCCAGCCGGCGACGATCGTCATGCTGTTGAACGCCGCCATCTCGACGAAATAGCTCGCCGCCGCCCCGTAGCCGATCCGCCGTAGCGCCGCCGCGCCCGGCGCGTCGGGGCCGGGCGTGCGGAACACGCCGAACCCGCGCGCCGCCGGCCAGCGGACGATGTAGCCGGCGACGAACAGCAGCAGCGCGGTGCGGCTGACGAGCGTCGCCGCGGCACTCGCCGTCGCCCCCGCCACGGCGAAGCCGCTGTGGCCGGGCACCAGCCACAGGTTGATCAGCAGGTTGACGCCGTTCGCCGCCCACATCGCCGCGGTTGCCGGCAGCGGCCGCCCCTGCGCCTCCAGCCAGAAGATGCCGGCGTCGACCAGCAGCATCGGCAGCAGCGACCAGGCCAGCAGGCGCAGCACCGGTGCCGCGCCCGCCGCCAGGGCGGCGTCGAGCCCGAGGTGGCCGAGCAGCACCGGCCCGGCGACCGCGAGCAGCAACGCCAGGCCGAGGCCGAGCCCCAGCGCATAGACCGTCCCCCGCCGCAGCACCGCGCCGGTATCCTGCGGCCGCCCGGCGCCGATCGCCTGTGCCGTCAGCACCTGCACGCCCTGCAGCAGGCCGACGGCAGTGACGAGGATGACGCCGGTCGGCGCCCAGGCGAGCGCGAGGTGCGACAGCTCGACCGCCGAATAGCGCCCGACGACGAGCGTGTCGGTGACGCCCATCGCCATGATCCCCAGCCGCGACGCGACGACCGGCCCGGCAAGGGTCAGCAGGGTCCGCAGCCGCACGGGCGCGTGGTCGAGGGCAGCGGTGGCCATGGCCGGCGGGTGGTAGGCGCGTGCGGGTCGAGAGTCACGGCCGGTTCTCCCCGGAACGGCCGAGTTCCTCCCCGGACGGGAAAGGGCGGCACGTTGGTTCCTCCCCGGAACGGGGAGGGGGACCGCGCGGCTTCTTCAGCCGCGTGGTGGAGGGGCCGGCCTCCGCAGTCAAACCGTGCGTCGCGTGGCGATCGACCCCTCCGTCACGCCTGCGGCGTGCCACCTCCCCGTTCCGGGGAGGAGCATGGCGACCCGCCGCCGGCCGCGAAGCGCAAGCCGTTCTTCGCCGTCCGCCAACAAATCTCGCCGCCCCGCCGCTTGCCGCGGACGTGAACCGGGCCGTAGAGAGCGCCGACCCATCCTGCGAGGCCGCGCATGACCAACCCGCTGTTCACCCCCTTCACGCTCGCCGGGCTGAACCTGCCGAACCGCATCGTCATGGCGCCGATGACGCGCTCCTTCTCGCCGGGCGGGGTGCCGGGGGCGAACGTCGCCGACTATTATCGGAGGCGCGCCGAGGGCCAGGTCGGGCTGATCGTCACCGAGGGCACCGGCGTCGACCGACCGGGCGCGCTCAACGACCCCAACGTGCCGCACTTCCATGGCGAGGCGGCGCTCGGCGGCTGGGGCAAGGTGGTCGAGGCGGTGCACGGCGCGGGCGGGCGCATCGCGCCGCAGCTGTGGCACGTCGGCGGGATGCGGAACGTCCAGCTGCCCGACTACCGGCACGAAGCCGAGGGGCCGTCGGGGCTGCTCCGCCCGGGCAAGGAATACGGCCGGGCGATGAGCGAGGAGGACATCGCCGACGCCGTCGCCGCCTTCGCCCGCTCGGCCGCCGACGCGGTGCGGCTCGGCTTCGACGCGGTCGAGCTGCACGGCGCGCACGGCTATCTGATCGACCAGTTCCTGTGGGAGGGGACGAACGTCCGCGACGACCGGTGGAACGGCGACCTGCCGGCGCGCGCGCGCTTCGCCGGGGAGATCGTGCACGCAGTGCGCGCGGCGATCGGGACCACGCCGCTGATCCTGCGCCTGTCGCAGTGGAAGCAGCAGGACTTCACCGCCCGCCTGGCCCCGACGCCCGACGCGATGGCGGCGTGGCTGCAGCCGCTGGCCGACGCCGGGGTCGACGCCTTCCACTGCTCGCAGCGCCGCTTCTGGGAGGCGGAGTATCCGGAGATCGACGGTGCCGAGGGCCTGAACTTCGCCGGCTGGACAAAGAAGCTGACGGGCAAGACGACGATCACCGTCGGCTCGGTCGGGCTGTCGGGCGAGTTCGTCGCCGCGTTCGGCGGCGAGGCGTCGAAACCCGC
>JAFARM010000282.1 GCA_019245455.1 Sphingomonadaceae bacterium
GCAGCTGGTCGAGGAGGACGTTCAAGGGTGCCGTGACGGTCGCGTCGGCCCTGGTCCGGAGCGCCGGCGGTCCGGCGGCGAGGCGGTCGAGCGCGCCTGCCAGCCGCTGCGCCGCGGGATCGGTCGCGGCGACGCTCCGCAACTGCCCCGCCACCTTGCGCAGCGCCACGACCGTCGCCGCGTCGTCGGGCGGCAGCGGCGGATCGAAGGGGTTGAGCGTCAGGTCGAGCAGGTCGCGGGCGTCGGCGATCAGCGCCAGCTTGGCGTCCTGGTCGTCGGGGACGAAGCTGTCGAGCGTCACCACCTGCCGCACCTCGGGCAGCTTGGCCAACCGTGCCGCGGTTCCGCGCGGGTCGCCGGTCAGCACCTCGACCGTGTTCGGCGTGCGGTCGGGGTCGCGCGTCAGGTCATTGAGCGTCGCCATCGCCGGCGCGTGCTGGTTCCTGAGGTGGTAGGGGTTGAAGTCGAAGACGACGAACGGGAGGAGGGCGATGCTGCCGGCGAGCGACAGGCCGAACGCCCACAGCACGGCGCGGCGGTGGGTCAGCAGCCACGCCTCGGTCCGGTCGAGCGCGAGGCCGGGCAGCCCGCGCGACCGCGGCTTCAGCACGACGAGCAGGGCGGGCAGCGCGGTGACGCTCAGCGCCAGCGCCACGACCATGCCGGCGGCGGCGATGACGCCCAGCTCCGACACGCCGACATAGTCGGTCGGCAGGAAGGCGATGAAGCCCAGCGCCACCGCCGTCGCCGCCAGCGCCAGCGAGCCGCCGAGGCCCCGTGCCGCCCGGTTGAGCGCCGCCGCGAGGTCGCCGTCCCCCGCCTCGGCCCGGAACCGCACCGACAGCTGGATGCCGAAATCTACGCCTAGCCCGACGAACAGCGGGATGAAGGCGACCGAGATCAGGTTGAAGCGCCCGACCAGCGCCAGGCCCAGCGCCGTCGTCACCACCAGCCCGGCGAGCGTCACCAGCGTGATCGCCGCGACCATCCGCGTCGAGCGCACCGCGACCGTCAGCACGCCGAGCATCGACGCGAGCATCACCCCACCGACGAGCCAGGCATGGTCCTCCAGGCTCGAGAACTCCTCGTCGGCGAGCGGCACCGCGCCGGTCAGGCGGATGCGCGCGTCGAGACCGGCGGCCGCCCGCGCGATCGCTTCGCCGGCCGCCTCGCCCGGCTTCAGCGCGCCATAGTCGAGCACCGGCTGGACGACGACGATGCGGCGGCGCGGCGGCTTCAATTTGCCCGAACCCGTGTCGAACAGGTCGATCCACGAAAAGGTCGCCGGGCGGCCGCGGCTGACGGCGTCGAGCGTGGTGCCGAGCGCAGCGATCGGCTTGGCCACGTCCGTCAGGCTGGCGCTGCCGTTCGCCACGCCGGTCAGCACCGTCGACAGCGAGGTCATCACCCCGCGCAACGACGGGTCGGCGGCGAGCGGCCCCAGGAACGGCTGCGCCGTGATCAGCGCCGCGGTCGTCGCGCGGACGTCGTCGGTCGCGCCGAGCAGCAGGCCGTTCTGGCGCAGGAAGGGCGTCGCGTCGGGCCGCCGGACGCGGCGGATGTGCGCCGGGTCGTGCGCCAGCCGCCCGGTCAGCGTCGCCGCGGCGATTTCGGCGGCTTCCGGCGTCGCGCCGTCGACGACGACGGCGATCAGGTCGCGGTTCTGGGGAAAGCTCGTGTCGAGCGCGATCTCGTCCTGCCGCCACGCCGTCGTCGGCGCGATCAGCTTCGCCGTGTCGGTCGACATGGCGAAATGGCTGACGGCGAACCAGCCGGTGGCGACGACCAGCGCCAGCGCCGCGACGAGCACCGTGAGCGGGCGGCGGACGGCAAGCGCGACGGCGGCGGGGACGGGAGCGGGCAAGAAGTCTCCGAAATCGGTTTCGTCATCCCCGCGAAAGCGGGGACCCATCTCCGGCGGCAGGAGATGGGTCCCCGCTTTCGCGGGGATGACGCTGCACATCAAGCACGATGCACCACGGACGCGGCGGAACGATGGCGGAGCGGGGTGTCCGCGTCCTCTGCTTCCTGCTTCGACGTGCCTCCCTGAACACCCGGATTTCGATTTAGCGTTGCGTGCACCGAGCCTTCCGGCGCACGCTGCGGCAAACGACCAAGGGGCCTTCCGTCGCATGATCCGTCCGTTCGCGCTCGCCGTCCTGCTGTCCTCCGCCGCGCTCGCCGCCCCGCCATCCCCCGCCGCGCTCGAGGCGAAGTTCGACGCCGCCGTCAGCAGCGCGGACCAGACCGCGTGGCTCAAGGACTTCGCCAGCGCCCCCAACCACGTCGGCAGCGCCCACGACAAGGCCAACGCCGAACACACGCTCGCGTTGTTCAGGTCGTGGGGCTGGGACGCGCACATCGAGCAGTTCGACGTGCTCTACCCGACCCCGATCAGCACGACGGTCGAGATGGTCGCGCCGCAGCGGGTCACGCTCGGCGGCCAGGAGCCGGCACTTCCCGAGGACGCGACGAGCGCCAACCTCAAGGACGCGCTTCCGCCTTATGTCGCCTTCCAGGGCGACGGCGACGTGACGGCGGAGCTGGTCTACGTCAACTATGGCCTGCCCGCCGACTATGCCGCGCTCGCCCGGCGCGGGATCGACGTGCGCGGCAAGATTGCCATCGCCCGCTACGGCGGCGGCTGGCGGGGCCTCAAGCCCAAGCTGGCGCAGGAGCACGGCGCGGTCGGCTGCATCATCTATTCCGACCCGGCCGACGACGGCTATGCCCAGGGCGACGTCTATCCCAAGGGCGGGGCGCGGCCGGCGTTCGGCGTCCAGCGCGGCTCGGTCGCCGACATGACGACCTATCCCGGCGACCCGACGACGCCGGGCGTCGGCTCGGTGCCGGGCGTGACCGGGCGGCTGACGCGCGAGCAGGCGGTGACGATCCTCAAGATCCCGACGCTGCCGATGTCCTACGGCGACGCGCAGAAGCTGCTGGTGGCGATGGGCGGGCCGGTCGCGCCGGACAATTTCCGGGGTGCCTTGCCGTTGACCTACCACCTCGGCGGAGATGATGCCCTGAAGGTCCATCTCGCGGTCAAGTCCGATTGGTCACTGAAGCCGCTGTACGACGTGGTGGCGATGCTCCACGGCGCGAAGCACCCGGACGAGTGGGTCGTGCGCGGCAACCATCACGACGGCTGGGTGTTCGGCGCCGCGGACCCGCTGTCGGGCAACGTCGCCATGCTGTCGGAGGCGAAGGCGCTGGGCGCGCTCGTCAAGTCCGGCTGGCGGCCCGACCGGACAATCGTCTATCTGAGCTGGGACGGCGAGGAGCCTAT
>JAFARM010000393.1 GCA_019245455.1 Sphingomonadaceae bacterium
GGGAACGATGGGGGCGATGCGGGGCATGGTCGGGGTCCTTGTCGTGTGCGGGGTTGCACGGCACGCTAATGACGGATCGCCTGCGATCGATGGTGCCATAAAGATTGCCGATCGTCCCGATAGCTCGGCTTCGCCCGGTTCACCGCCGCTCGGGACGGCTTGTCACAGCCCGAGGTCGGACAGGCCCGGATGATCGGCCGGGCGCGGCCCGAGCGGCCAGTGAAACAGGTGGTCGGCGGCGGCAATCGCGACGTCGTTGATCGATGCCTCGCGCCGGTGCATCAGCCCGCCGGCGTCGAACGCCCATTGCTCGTTGCCGTGGCTGCGCCACCATTGGCCGGCGGCGTCGTGCCATTCATAGGCGAAACGTGCGGCGATGCGGTCGCCGGTGAACGCCCAGACCTCCTTGATCAAGCGATAGTCGAGTTCCCGCGCCCACTTGCGCGTCAGGAAGGCGACGATGGCGGCTCGTCCGGTCAGGAACTCCGATCGATTCCGCCAGCGGCTGTCGGCCGTATAGGCGCGGGCGACACGCTCGGGATCACGCGTGTTCCACGCGTCCTCGGCCAGCCGCGCCTTCTCGGCCGCCGTCGCGGCGGTAAAGGGCGGCAGCGGCGGGCGCGGGGCGTCGGTCATCGCATCGTCTCTCTGCCGACCCTTGCGCCGGTCGGTCGCTGCAGGACGGTACGGGTGGTCGGACTCGAACCGACATTCTGTTGCCAGAGGCGGATTTTGAGTCCGCTGCGTCTACCATTCCGCCACACCCGCGCCGGCTCTACGGCCGTCGCTCGTCCTAGCCGCTTTTTTCGGCGAGGGCGAGCCTTGGCGTTGGCGCGCGCGATCGCCGGGTGGCCGGCGACGGCGGCGACCGCTAAGCCGGGGTCGTGCTTGCCCCGCCAGCCCAGCCGATCGCAGTCGCGGCTCCTTCCGATCCGGCGGCCGAGATCGTCGTCACCGCCCTGCCGCCGGCGCGCGGCGACGCCGCCTACGACCGGGTGACGCTCGGCCGCGTCGCGCTCGACGGCAGCGCCACGGAACGGATCGAGGACGTGCTGACGGGCGTCGCCGGGTTCCAGCAGTACCGGCGCACTGACAGCCGCACCGCCAACCCGACGAGCCAGGGCGCGACACTGCGCGCGCTGGGCGGCAACGCCGCGTCGCGCGTGCTGGTGACGCTCGATGGCGCGCCGCTCGCCGACCCGTTCGCCGGCTACATCGCGTGGTTCGCCGTCGCGCCCGAGCGGCTGGGGCAGGTCCGCGTCACACGCGGGGCGGGTGCCGGGGCGTTCGGCACGGGGGCGCTCGCCGGCACGATCGAGCTCGACAGCGCCGATCCCGCGACGCTGGTGCCGCTGCGGGCAGAGGTCGACTACGGCAGCCGCGCCGCGGTGACGGCGAGTGCCATCGGGGCGCTGCGAGCCGGCGGCGCGGCGGTGGCGCTGTTCGGCCGCGTCGACCGCGGCGACGGCTATGTCATCACCCCCGACGACCAGCGCGGGCCGGCCGACATCCCGGCGCGCTATGCGCAGGGAAGCCTGGGGTTCACCGCGCGCGTGCCGCTTGCGGGCGAGGTCGACCTCGTCGCCGATGCGCTCGGCTTCGACGACCGGCGCGTGCGCGGGCTGCCCGGCAACCACAGCGTCGTGCGGGGCGTCGATACCAGTGTGCGGCTGCTGGGGCGTGGCCGCTGGCGGTGGCAGGCGCTCGCCTATCTGCAGGCGCAGGCGTTCGCCAACCAACTGGTCACGACCGACGCGACCCGAGCCGTCGTCACGCCGTCGCTCGACCAGTTCAACACGCCCGCGACGGGGATCGGCGGCAAGGTCGAGGTGCGGCCGCCGCTGCCGCGCTGGGCCGAGCTGCGGCTGGGGGCGGACATCCGCGACGACAGCGGGCGGACCGAGGAGCGGTCGCGCTTCGTCGGCGATGCCTACACGCGGCTGCGGCGCGGCGGCGGCGACAACCGCGTCGCCGGAGCTTTCGCCGAGGTGTCGCTGACGCCCCTCCCCCGCGTGACGCTGACCGCCGGCGGGCGGCTCGACCGCTGGCGGATCGGCGATGGCTTCCTCCACGAGATCGACGCGCAGACACTGGCGACGACGATCGACGAGCACCCGCCGGCACGGGCGGGCTGGCAGCCGACCGGCCGCGCGGGGATCGCGCTGGCGGCAACCGCTGCCGTGTCACTGCGCGCTGCGGCCTATTCGTCGTACCGCCTGCCGACGCCGAACGAACTGTACCGGCCGTTCCGCGTCGGTGCCGATGCGACGGCAGCGAACAGCGCGCTCGTGCCCGAGGCACTGCGCGGGGCGGAGGCGGGGGTCGATCTCCATGCCGGTCCGCTGCGGCTGGGCGTCACCGCCTTCGCCAACCGGCTCGGCCACGCGATCGGCAACGTCACGGAAGGCACCGGCCCCGGCGTCTTCCCGCAGGTCGGCTTCGTCGCCGCCGGCGGCGCGTTCCGGGTGCGGCAGAACCTCGATGCGATCGTCGCCCGCGGCGTCGAGGCGGAAGCGCACGTCGCACAGGGGCCATGGCGGCTCGACGCCAGCGCCACCTGGACCCACGCCCGCGTCCGTGCCAGCGGCGACGCGGCGGCGCTCGCCGGGCTGCCGCCGCCGCTGACGCCGGCGATCGCGGCCAGCGCCACGCTCGGCTGGACGCCGAAGCCCCGCGCGCTCGTGGCGCTGACCGGCCGCTACACGGGCGCGGAGAACGAGGACGACCTCGGCACACGGCACCTGGCGGCGGCAGCGACGCTCGACGCCGTCGTCGAGCTGCCCGTCGCTCCTCGGCTGACGGCGACGCTGCGCGCTGAGAACCTGACCGACACGCCGGTCGAGGCGGGCGTTTCGGCGACCGGCGTCATCGACCGCGGCACGCCGCGCACGGTGACGGTCGGCCTGCGCTGGTCGGGATGATCTGGCGCGCCCGGCAGGGTTCGAACCTGCGACCTCAGGATTAGAAGTCCCGTGCTCTATCCAGCTGAGCTACGGGCGCGCGGGGGAAGCGGGCCTCAGCGTCTTCGCGCGAGCAGCGGCAGCGGCGTGTCGGCGTCGACCAGCCCGCGGTCGCGCGCGACGAGCGCGAGCAGCATCGCCAGCAGCAGCAGCGCCAGCGAATGGTTGTTCTCCTCGCTCAGCACCAGCTTGGTCACCAGGAACACTGCGCACACCGACGCCAGCGGGCCGGCGAGCTCGTTCTCGCGGTCCTTGGTCTTCAGATAGACGCGCGAGCCCATCACCCCACCGGCGGCGAAGACGCCGTAGAAGCCGATCGCGCCGAGCACGCCGATGTCGACCAGCGTCGTCAGATAATGGTTGTCGACGGTGATGTAGCCGGCGGGATTAACGAAGCCGATGACGGTGCCGCTCGTCCCGCGGCCGTGGCCGATCGGGTTCGACAGGATCTTGGGCACCGCCAGGCGCACCTGCTCGGCCCGCGCCTCGGTACTCGCCTGCTGCGCACCGCCGCCGAAGACCTTGGTCGTCAGCGTGTGGCTGCTGAGGATCAGCCCGACGAGGCCGATCGCGGCGAGCGGCGCGCCGATCAGCATCGCCGGGCCGATGATCGACGTCGTCTTCGCCCGCCACTGGCGGAAGCCCCACAGCGGCACATAGGTGCCGATGGCGACGAGCGTCCCGACCAGGCCCAGGCGCGAATGCGTGATGAGGATCGTCGCGATCAGGAACACGCCCAACGGCACCATCGCCAGGCGCAGCAGCAGCGACCGTCCGGTCAGGAACCAGTGGATGACGAACGGCATACACAGCGCCAGGAACTCGGCGAACAACAGGCTGACGCTGAACGGCCCGCGGACGCGGTACAGGCCATCGGCCGACCGCGCCTGCGAGCCGAGCACGTTGGCCAGCGTCGCGTCGTCGATGCGCAGGAAGCTCGGGATGTGGTTCGCCCACGGCGGCATCTCGAGGTGGTTCTCCACGAAGCCGTCGATGCCGCACAGGACCGCCAGGAAAAGGATGATGGCGATCGACCGCGTCGCCACGCCGCGCCGCGAAAAGATCAGGCAGCCGAGGAACAGCATCTCGGTGAAGCGCAGCAGGTCGTTCAGCACGATCTTCACCGTCAGGCCGATATCGTGCGAGAACGGGATCGAGACGAACAGCGACGCCTGCCACAGCAGGAAACAGACCCACAGCGGCCGCGACAGGCGGATGCACGTCGCCAGGTGATGGCGCAGCAGCGACGACGTCGACACGCTGTAGAGGAACAGGATCGACAGGACGAACATCGCCAGCCGCGTCGGCGTCATCCACGGCAGGCCCGGCAGGACGACGGCGATATAGCTCGGCCAGATGATCGTCAGGACGAGGACGAAGCCGTAGCACCGCTCGATGCCCTTCAGCGGGAAGACGCCGCGATCGGGCATCAGCCAGAGCACGATCAACAGGCAGACGCCGACCGGCACCATCAGCACGAAGACCATCTGCGGCGGCAGCGCGACGGCGGCAAAGCCATAGGCCGCCGCGAGCAGAAGCTGGAGCAGCAGCGTCACGCCGCGACGCAGGCGCGACGGCTCGACCGGGCGGCGCGTGTAGAGCGGCAGGATCGGCAGGGCAGTCGAGGCCATGCCGTTCGTATAGGCGCGCTGTCCGGGCCTGCGAAGGCCAAATCCCGCGCTCTCGCGCTCGTACCATACATGGGTTAAGCGACGCCGGGGGCGGTGGGAGAACGAACGATGCGCCTGACCCATGCTGCCGCCCTGCTCGCCATCGCCGCCGCTCCGGTCGCGGCGCGCGACCTGTCGGCAACCCCGGCGACGCTGGCCGGAGCGTTCGATCGTGCCGCCGGCGGCGACCGCATCGTCCTTGCCCCCGGCAGCTACGACCCGCTGACGCTCCGCCACCGCCGCTGGTCGCCGGCGGTGACAGTCGAGGCGGGGCCGGCGACGCTGCGCAGCGTCCGGCTGGAGGACGTATCGGGGCTGACGTGGCACGGCGGCAGCTTCGACGGCGGCGACGCCGAGCGCTTCGGCATCGGCGTCGACGTCGCCGACCACCTGACGATCGACGGCGTCACGTTGCGCCACTTCACCCGCGTCGGCATCGGCCTGGGGTCGGTCAGCGACGCGCGCATCGTCAACAACACGATCACCGATTCAGGGTCGGACGGGATCGACGTCGCGCTGTCGCGGCGGATCGTGCTCGACCACAACCGCTGCGCCGACTTCCACCCGACGCCGGGCGCGCACCCCGACTGCATCCAAATGTGGTCGCGCCCGACCGTTCCGCCAACCGCCGACATCACGATCAGCAACAACGAGGCGATCGGCGATATGCAAGGCTTCACGATGTTCAACCATGCGCGGCCCGACAAGACGGGGCGAACCGTCGACGACGGCGGCTTCGACCGCGTCACCATCGACAACAACACCGCGAAGGTGACGACGTGGTGGGGCGTCGGTGCCTATGACTGCCGCGCGTGCATCGTCCGCCACAACCGCGTCGAGACGCTGCCTGGTGCCGCCGATCCGCGCATCCGCGCGTGGATCAAGCTCGTCCGCGGCGACGCGACGACGTGCGACAACCGCGCGCGCGACTCGACCGTCCCGACCGAACGCGAGCCATGCCGCGACGGCCGCGACCGCGACGATTAGCGGAAGTTGTCGGCGTAGGCCTGCAGCTTGAGCGTGTTCGCGCCGAGCGGCACCACCTCGTAGGCGATGCCGCGCGCGTCGGCATAGGCCTTCGCCGCGTCGAGGTCGTCGAAGGCGAGGCGGACCTGCGTCGCGACATCGCCCGATCCGTGCCAGCCGGTCAGCGGGTCGAAGCGCTTGGGCTCGGCATAGTCGAACTCGAGCAGCCACTGGCCGACGCGCGCCTTGCCCGACTGCATCGAGCTTTTCGGACGCTGATGGATGCGGGCGGTCATCGCCGCCGCCGATGCGCGAGCGCGGCGCGCGCGTCAAGCATTGTCAGAACGCGCGGCTGACGGCAAACTCGACCGCCTCGAGCAGCGCCGCCCGCGCCGGGTTGGCGGGAAAGCCGGCGAGCGCGTCGGCGGCGCGGGCACCGTAATGGCGGGCGCGCGCGAGCGTGTCGGCAATCGCGCCGGTCGCCTCGAGCAGCCGCTGGGCATGGGCCAGCTCGCCGTCACCGGCGGCGTGCCCCAGCATCGCGTCGCGCCAGAAGCGCCGGTCGGCATCGTCGCCGCGGGCGAAGGCGAGGATGACGGGCAGCGTCACCTTGCCGTCGCGGAAATCGTCGCCGGCGTCCTTGCCCATGGTCGCGGCGTCGCTGACATAGTCGATCGCGTCGTCGACCAGCTGGAAGGCGATGCCGAGGTTACGGCCGTACGCCTCGAGATTCGCCTCGACCGCCGGCGACCGCTCGGCGACGACGGCGGCGATCTGGCAGGCGGCGGCGAACAGCACGGCGGTCTTGGCGGTGATGATCTCGAGGTAGCGATCCTCGGATGTGTCGACGTTCCTCTGCGCCGACAGCTGCGCGACCTCGCCCTCGGCGATCACTGCCGACGCGCCCGACAGGATGCGCAGGACCTTGAGCGACCCGTCCTCGACCATCAGCTGGAAGGCGCGGCTGAACAGGAAGTCGCCGACGAGAACGCTCGCCGGGTTGCCCCAGATGGTGTTCGCCGTCGACTTGCCGCGCCGGAGGTCGCTGCCGTCGACGACGTCGTCGTGGAGCAACGTCGCGGTGTGGATGAACTCGACCGCGGCGGCGAGCCGGTGATGGCGCTGGCCACCATAGTCGAGCAGCCGCGCGCAGGCGAGGGTCAGCATCGGGCGCAGCCGCTTGCCGCCGCCGGCGATCAGGTGGCCGGCAAGCTGCGGGATCAGCGCCACGGGCGACTGCATCCGGTCGAGGATGACGTGATTGACCTCGCCCAGGTCGCGGCCGGTCAGGTCGAGCAGCGGCGTCAGCGACGGACCAGGCACGGGGCGCGGGCGCAGGGGAAGGATCGTCGCCGACATCGCCCGCCCCTATACGGCGCGGACAGGGCGGAACAAGCCCGCGCCGCATCGCGATCTTGCGGTGGCGGCGATGTGCCGCGAAGGTGCGGCGGGGGAGACCAGCATGACCGACGCCACCTTGCAGGCTTACCGCGAGAGTATCGACAACATCGACGCGGCCCTGGTGTTCCTGCTCGCCGAACGCTTCAAGGTGACGAAGAAGGTCGGCGCGTACAAGGCCGCCGCCGCCCTGCCCCCCGCCGACCCCGCGCGCGAGGCGGAACAGATCGCGCGCCTGCGCGCGCTGGCGGGGCAGGCCAACCTCGACCCCGAGTTCAGCGAGAAGTTCCTGCGCTTCATCATCGACGAGGTGATCCGCCACCACGCCGCGGCGACGCGTTAAGCGACGACGGTCTCGACCGGGACGACGGCGGCATCGGCGTAGGGCGCGACATCACGGTCGAAGGTCGCGAAGCGGCTCGCCTCGCCCGAAAGCGCCAGGTGCAGCATATCGGCGAAGTCGGCACCGGCGGCGTAGCGCGTGACGGCCCAAGCGACCGCTTCCCGCTCGACGACTGTCAGGGTCGCGATATCCAGCAGGTCAACCAACGCCCCGGCAATGTCGGC
>JAFARM010000068.1 GCA_019245455.1 Sphingomonadaceae bacterium
CCGTTGGGGAAGAAGTCCTGCACCGTCTGCCGGAACGCCGACGTCAGGTTGCCGATGCTGAAGCTGTAGGTGTTGCCGACGCTCGTCGTCAGCAGGACGGTGAACGCCTGGCCCGCGTCGTCGCCCTGCTGCTCGGCGGTGTACAGCGACAGGCGATAGGTGTGGCCCGCCGTCGTCGCCACCGTCTGGCTGAGCGCGCCGCCGTAGCCGCCGTTGTGGCCGAAGCTGACATAATGGTTGCCATCGGCGGCGGCGAGGCCGTCCTGGCTGTCGTCCTCGTAGATCTCATTACCGGTGCCGTGGCTGTCGTAGGTCCAGCCCGAAACGTCGCTCGCGCCGACGATCTGGCTGCGGACGGTGCCGCCCGGGGCCTCGAACCCGCCGTTGTGGACGAGATTGCCGGCCGCCGCCGGTCCCGCCATGCCTGCCACCGCCGCGGCGGCGACCCAGATCGACTTCACCATGTCTGCCCTCCTGTTGATGGCGGCGGTGTCGCGCGGATCGGGCGGCGGCGATTGGAAAAATTCGCCATTCGTCGATCATCGGCCGCCGATTTGCGGGAACAGGCAGGATCGGCTATGCAGCGGTCGCCCGCGCGCGCTCCGCCGCCGCCCGCTTGTCCCCCGAAAGTCCCTGCCCGATGCCCTTCCCGTCCGTCCCTGCCGCGCTCGCCGCGGCGCTCGCCGCGCGCGGCTATGCCGAGCCGACGCCGGTGCAGGCCGCCGTCCTCGTCCCCGAAGCGCAGGGGCGCGACCTGCTCGTCTCGGCGCAGACGGGGTCGGGCAAGACGGTCGCCTACGGCCTCGCCATCGCCGCCAACCTGATCGGCGATGCCGAACGCCTCGGCACCGCGGGCGAGCCGCAGGCGCTCGTCGTCGCGCCGACGCGCGAGCTGGCGCTCCAGGTCGCGCGCGAGCTCGACTGGCTGTTCGACGGTGCCGGCGGGCGCATCGCCACCTGCGTCGGCGGCATGGAGATAAGGCGCGAGGTCCGCGCGCTGGCGCAGGGCGCGCATATCGTCGTCGGCACGCCCGGCCGCCTGCGCGACCACCTCGAGCGCGGCACGCTCAGCCCCGGCAGCCTGAAGGCGGTCGTCCTCGACGAGGCCGACGAGATGCTCGACCTCGGCTTCCGCGACGACCTCGAGGAGATCCTCGACTCAACGCCGCCCGAGCGCCGCACCCTGCTGTTCTCGGCGACGCTGCCCAAGCCGATCCAGACGCTCGCCCGCCGCTACCAGAAGGACGCCTTCCGCATCGCCACCGCCGACGCGCGCGAGGCGCACGGCGACATCGACTATCGCGCCCTCCGCATCGCCCCGTCGGACGTCGAGATCGCCGTCGTCAACACGCTCCGCTTCTTCGAGGCCGGGGCGGCGATGGTCTTCGCCGCGACGCGCGAGGGGGTTCGCCGCCTCCACGCCAGCCTCGTCGAGCGCGGATTTGCCGCCGTCGCGCTGTCGGGCGAGCTGTCCCAGGCCGAACGCAATCACGCCCTCCAGGCGCTCCGCGACCGCCGGGCGCGCGTCTGCGTCGCCACCGACGTCGCCGCGCGCGGCATCGACCTGCCCGACCTTGGCCTCGTCATCCACGCCGAGCTGCCGAACGACCCCGAGGTGCTGCAGCACCGCTCCGGCCGCACCGGGCGGGCGGGGCGGAAGGGCATCTGCGTCCTCCTTGTCCCCTACCCGAAGGTCCGACGTACCGAGAGCCTGCTGCGCGCCGCCAACGTCCGCGCGACATGGATGGACCCGCCGACCGCCGAGGCGATCCACGCCCAGGACGAGGCGCGCCTGCTCGACAGCATCGGCGAGGCGGGCGACGAGCGCGAGGCGGCCAAGGCGCTGCTCGCCGCCAAGCCCGCCGTCGACATCGCCGCCGCGCTCCTCCGCCTCCAGCGCACCCGCCTGCCCGCGCCCGAGGACCTGTCCGACAGCGGCCCGGCGCAGCGCCCCGGCCCCGCCGGCGACCCCGGCCAGGCGCGGCCGGGGTTCGAGGACAGCGTCTGGTTCCGCATCAACGCCGGCCGCAACGCCAACGTCGACCCGCGCTGGCTGCTCCCCTACCTCTGCCGCCGCGGGCATCTCACCAAGCGCGACATCGGTGCCATCCGCATCTTCGACCGCGAAACCCGCTTCGAGGTGCCCCGCGCCGCCGCCGGCAAGTTCGCCGCCGCGCTCCGCAAGAGCGACACCGACCCCGACGTCGTCATCGAACCCGCCGGCGACCGCGCCGAGCCGGTGCGCGCGATGCGCCGCGGACCGCCGCCGGGCGCGCAGCCGCGTCATGCCCGTCGCTAGCCGCGCGACCGCCGCCGCGCGATGATCCTCGTCGACGCCGACGCCTGCCCGGTGAAGGAGGAGGTCTACCGCGTCGTCCGGCGCACGGGCACGCCCGTCACGGTCGTCGCCAACAGCTGGTTTCGAGTGCCGCCCGAGTTCCGCCAGGTCGTCGTCGGGGACGGCTTCGACGCGGCGGACGACTGGATAGCGGCCAACGCCAGGCCCGGGACGATCGTCGTCACCGGCGACATCCTGCTCGCCGACCGTTGCGTGAAGGCCGGCGCGACGGTGCTCGGTCACAACGGCAAGCCGTTCACCAGCGCCAACATCGGCAGCGCCGTCGCCGCACGCGCGCTCGCCGAGGACGCGCGGGCGATGAGCTGGGCGAGCGACGGGCCGCGCGGAGCCGGGCGCGCCGGGCCGCCGCCGTTCGCCGCCGCCGACCGCTCGCGCTTCCTCCAGGCGCTCGACGCGGCGGTGCAGCGGCTGAAGCGCGGCGGGCCGCGACGATAATCCTGTCCTACAGGCCCCGGTTCGGACTAGCCTGTCGGGCAGGACAGGAGGCGACGGACGGTGAAAGGCAAGGCAGCGAGAGTGGCACGGACGGCGGCAGCCCCGGCTACGGCGGCGGCAGCGCGGGCGACGGCTGCGGCAGCGGCAGCGGCGACAGCGGCGGTGGCGCGCGCGATCGTCTCGACGTGGCTGCGCCCGGCGCGGGCGGCGGCCGCAGCGGCCTTGCGGGAGGAGAAGCCCCTGGGGGCATCGCGCGACCTTCGTCAACTTTGCACGATTGTTGCGCTGTCCGCGGCGGCCTCCGCCGCGACCGCCGCGGCGGCCGCGCCGGTGACGCTGGCCGAGATCGAGGCCGCCGCGCCGGCCGACGCCTGGCGGGCGGTCGCGCCGGAGAACCTGCTGCTGCTCGACACGCCAAAGGGCACGGTGACGATCGAGCTCGCCCCCGGCTTCGCACCGGCACACGTCGCCGCGATTCGCGCGCTCGTCCGCTCGGGTGCGTTCACGAACGGCGCGGTGACGCGGGTGCAGGACAATTATGTCGTGCAATGGGGCACCGCCGCCTCACTCGCCGATGCTGCCCCGCCCGCCGCCGCGCCGGCGCGGCCCGAGCTGCCGGCCGAGTACGAGCAGCCCCGCGCGCGGGTGCCGTTCACGCCGCTGCCGTTCCGCGACGCTTATGCCGAGGCTGGCTTCAGCGACGGCTGGCCCGTCGCGCGCGACGGGGCGTCGGCATGGCTGGTCCACTGCTACGCGATGGTCGGGGCGGGGCGCGACAACCCGCCGTCGACCGGCGACGGCAGCGAGCTGTACGCCGTCATCGGCCATGCGCCGCGCCACCTCGACCGCAACCTGGCGGTGGTCGGACGGGTGCTCGACGGCCTGCCGGGGTTGGCGGCGTTGCCGCGGGGGACGGGGGCGCTCGGCTTCTACAAGACGCCGGCCGAGCGGCTGCCGATCACGGGCGCGCGCCTCGCCGCCGACGTTCCGCAGGCACCGCGCTGGCAGGTGATGCGGACCGACAGCCCGACCTTCGCTGCGCTGATCGCCGCCCGCGCCAACCGCCGCGAGCCGTTCTTCCTGCGCCCGGCGAACGGCGTCGACGTGTGCAACGTGAAGATTCCGGTGCGGCGCGCGCCCTAGCCGGCCATGGCGACGGCGGTCTCGACGGCGGCGACGAAGGCGTCGGGGCGCGT
Source organism: Sphingomonadaceae bacterium (assembly GCA_019245455.1). Lineage (GTDB taxonomy): Bacteria > Pseudomonadota > Alphaproteobacteria > Sphingomonadales > Sphingomonadaceae > Polymorphobacter_B. The sequence goes on from JAFARM010000068.1 coordinate 3,991, forward strand.
GTGCTGGACCATGTGGCCGACACCGGGAAGGACGATCAGCCGCGCCTCCGGGTGAAGGCCGGCGAGGCGCTTGGTCTGGTGCGCGGTATTGACCAGTTTGTCGCCGTCGCCGGCCAGCAGCACCATCGGCAGGCTCAGGTCCTTGTACCGCGGCTCGAGCGCGGCGGCCGCCGGCACCATCTGCGCCGTGTCGGCGAGTGTGGCGCGCAGCATCGACGGCCGCATCGCGAGTTCGAAGGGGAACTCGTCGGACCATTTGTCCGGCGTCGGCGCCGGCGAGAAGATCAGCCGGTTGCCGAGCGGGATCATCGCCCGCCCCAGGATCGGCGACAGCGTATGACGCATCAGGTCGCCGATGCCGGGTACGATCGCAGGCAGCACAGTGACGACGTCGGGCCGCGGCGTCGGGAAGTAATATCCCGACGCCAGCACCAGCGCCGACACCCGCTCCGGATGGTCGAGCGCCCAGACGATGGCGGGCAGCGTTCCCCAGCTGTGGCCGACGACGACCGGCCTCTGGAGTCCCAACGCGGCCGCCGCCTCGACCAGCACTTCGGCTTGTTCGACCGGGCCCCACCGCCTGCCGCGCGGGCGCTCGCTGTACCCCGCGCCGGGGCGATCGAAGACGACCACCCGGTGCCGGCTTGCCAGGGCATCGACGACCCCGGCGATGACGAAGTCGTCGGTCAGCGAGCCGTTGCCGTGGATGAGCACGATCGGCGGCGTCGCCGCGTCGCGCGGGCCGCGGTCGAGATAGTGGAGGCGGATGCCGCCCGCCTCGACAAAATCGCCCTGTGGTGGGTGCGCGGCCTCGGCGGCACGCGTGCGGGCGGCGTTGATCAGCGCCGCGGCGGCGAGGCCGGCGGCGGTACCGGCGAGTGCGGGGAGCAGCCGCGCGCGCGGCGGACGGGGGTCTGCAGGCATCGGGGGTCCTTCCGCCGCACGAACCGGTGCGCGGCGGACCGGTTCCCCCAAACCTAGGCAGCGACGGCGCGCGTCCGCTGCCGCATCGACGTCCCGACCAGCGCGAACCCGCCGAACATCAGCGCCCAGGCGGCGGGTTCCGGCGCGCTGGCGGTCAGCGTCACGCCGTCGAGGAAGGCGATCGGCGGCTTGCCGTTCGGCGTCCCGGCAGCGAAGAACTGCAGCACCTCGCTCGCGCCCGTCGCGGTGAACCCCAGCGACTGGTGCTGCCAGCCGCCGACGCCGCCCTGCGCCAGGTGGAAGGTCGCCGAGTGGTGCGTCTCATCGCCCAGCGAGACGTCCCAGTGCTCGGTCGTCGGCCCGGTGAAGCCGCGCTGCTGCCCCGCCGCCTGGTAGAAGCCGACCCTGTACGTCTTGCCCGGCGTCAGGCCGGTGACGGTCTGGGTGATCGGCGTACCGTACTTGCGGTCGCCGTCGGCCTCGACGAAGTTGCCGCCGTCGGGGCTGACGCGCGGAAAGACGCCGTAGACGCTCAGATACTTGTGCGGGTCGTCGGCGGTGCCCGGCAGGTCGATGAAGTCGAGCCCATCGCCGCCGCTCCATCCCGCGACCTGGCCGAGGAAACGCCCCTTGTCGGTCGCGGTCGTCGTCTCGAAGCCGCCGTTGGCGACGAGGTTCGCCGCCGCCGCCGGTGCCGCCAGCCCGATGGCGACCGCTGCGAGGATGATCTTCATGGTCCCTGTCCCTCCCACCGGCGTCCCGTCGCCGCAGGAGAGGTAACGTCGGCGCCGCAAGCGGCTTTAGCGCGGCGCGAGGGCTTGCCTGTGGCTAACGCGGACGTAAAGTCGCGACCAAAGCCCTGGGGACCGCCGATGGACTTCGACTTCTCCGACGACGCCAAGACGCTGCGCGAGCAGGCGCGCAAGCTGTTCGACGAGCGCGCCGGGCCGGCCGTCGCGCGCAAGCATATCGACGGCGACGGCATCGACCGCGACCTGTGGCGGACGGTCGTGGAGCTCGGCTGGACGGCGGCGCGGGTGCCCGAGGCGCACGGCGGCATCGGCCTGTCGGCGGAGGCGTCGTGCGTGCTCGCCGAGGAGGCCGGGCGCGCGCTGGCGGCGGTCCCGCTGGGGTCGGTCCTCGCCGCGACGGAGGCGCTGATCGCGCTCGGCAGCCCCGAGCAGCAGGCGAGGTGGCTGCCCGGCATCGCCGACGGCTCGGTCGTCGCCGTGCCTGCCTGGGCCGAAGGCGGGCTGTCGCCGGCGAAGGCGGGGGCGAGCGTCAGCGGTGGCCGGATCAGTGGCACCAAGGCCCCCGTCCCCGACCTCGCCGCGGCGCAGCTCGCCATCGTCAGCGCGAGTGGCCCCGACGGCGTCGGCCTCTACCTCGTCGACCTGACCGGCCCCGATGTCGCCGTCGAGCCGGTCGAGACGCTCGACCTCGTCCGCCGCCACGGCGGCCTGACGCTGACGGGCGCGCCGGCCGAGCCGCTCGGCGGCCCAAGCGGCTATCACGACTGGCTCGACCGGGCGGCGGTGCTCGGCGCCTTCGAGGCGCTGGGCACGGCGACGGCGGCGATGGACATGGCGGTTGCTTACGCCAAGGAGCGCGTCGCCTTCGGCCAGAAGATCGGCCGCTACCAGGGCGTCAAGCACAAGTGCGCCGATATGTTCATCAAGCTCGAGCTCGCCCGCGCCCACGCGCTCCACGCCGCCTGGGCGATGGGGGCCGACGCCGCCGAGCTGCGCCAGGCGGCGTCCGCCGCGCGCGTCGCCAGCCTCGACGCACTCGCCTTCTGCGCCGAGGAGAACGTGCAGATCCACGGCGGCATCGGCTACACCTGGGACAGCGACTGCCAGTTCTATTACCGCCGCAACCGCGCGCTCGCCGCCGCCCTCGGCAGCCGGACGTTCTGGGCCGACCGCCTGGTGCGGAGCCTTGAGCAGCGCAATGCAGTGGCGGCGTAATGGCAGTTCCACATGAACTAACTGAGCGATCGGTCATGCTGGCGCAGGCCAGCATCCACGGTGGTGCAAGCGGGCAGACCGGGCGTCGCGCACGACCGTGGATGCTGGCCTGCGCCAGCATGACTCGCTGCGTAAATAACTGAAGGACCCAGCCATGGACTTCACCGACTCCCCCGACGATGCTGCCTATCGCGCCCGCGCGCGCGACTGGCTCGCCGCCAACGGTGCCGAGTACCGGACGCCGCCGGCCGAGCCCTACTCCCGGGACGAACTCGTCCGCCGCAGCCGCGCGTGGCAGAAGGCCAAGCATCAGGCCGGCTACACCGGCATCACCTGGCCGAAGTCGATGGGCGGCCAGGGCCTGTCGCCGATGCACGCGATCATCTTCAACCAGGAGCAGTCGCGCTACTTCGCGCCGACCGGCCTGTTCGAGATCGGCCTCGGGATGTGCATCCCGACCGTGTTCACCCACGGCAGCCCCGAGATCATCGCGCGCTACGTCGCCCCCGCGCTCGCCGGCGACGAGGTGTGGTGCCAGCTCTTCTCCGAGCCCGCCGCGGGCAGCGACCTCGCTGGCATCCGCACGCGGGCGGTGCGCGACAGTGACGCCCCCGACGCCGACTGGATCATCGACGGGCAGAAGGTGTGGACGACCAACGCCCATCTGTCCGACTATGGCATCATCGTCACCCGCACCGACCCAAGCGTGCCCAAGCACAAGGGGCTGACGATGTTCATCGTCGATATGCATGGCGACGGTGTCGAGGCGCGGCCGCTGAAGCAGATGTCGGGCGGCAGCGACTTCAACGAGGTCTTCTTCACCGGCGTGCGAGTCAAGGACAGCCACCGCCTCGGTGCGGTCGGCGACGGCTGGAAGGTGGCGCTGACCACCCTGATGAACGAGCGCCTCGCGGTCGGCGGCAAGCCGAGCCACGCGCCCGACTATGCGATGCTGATGGACTTCGCGCGGCGCATCGAGACCGACACCGGGCCCGCGATCGAGCAGCGCGACGTCCGCCAGCGGGTCGCCGCCGCCTACATCGCCGACGAAGGGATCAAACTGACCCAGATGCGCGCGCTCTCGGCTTTGTCGAAGGGGCAGGTGCCGGGCCCCGAGCAGTCGATCAGCAAGGTCGTCGTCGCCAAGACGATGCAGGAGATGGGCGCGCTCGCGCTCGACCTGTCGGAGGCGGCCGGCCTCGTCACCGCCGACGCCGACCCCGTCCTCGCCAAGTTCCAGGGCAGCTACATGGCGGCGGCCGGCCTGCGCATCGCCGGCGGTACCGACGAGATCCTGCGCAACATCATCGCCGAGCGCGTGCTCGGCTTGCCCGGCGACCTCCGCCCCGACAAGGACGCGCCGTTCAACGCCGCCGTCGCCGCGTGACCATGCGCCGCGCCGCCGTTGGAAGCCGCTGGAAAAGCGGCTAGACGGCGCGCCGTGGCACCGGGGGCATCGACCATCTCAGCGCAGCAGGCAGTCGAGGCGCAGCGCCTCGCCGCCGCGCTCAAGCACGCCGGGAGCGACCCGTTCCGCGCCGTCATCAGCGCCACGCGGTCGCCGATCACCATTTGCAACGCGCGCGGCGACGACACGCCGCTGATCTTCGTCAACGACAGCTTTTGCGAACTGACCGGCTATACCAGCGACGAGGTGGTCGGCCGCAACTGCCGCTTCCTGCAGGGACCGGGCACCGACCGTGCGGTCGTCGCCGAGATCCACGACGCGATCGCCGACGGCCGGGCGATCGAGCGCGACATCCTCAACTACCGCAAGGACGGTAGCCCGTTCTGGTGCCGGCTGGGTATCGCGCCCGTGTTCGACGCCGATCAGCGGCTGACCTATTTCTTCGCCGTCCAGTCCGACGTCACCGCCGAGCGCGAGCGGCTGGCGCTCCTCGAAAGCAGCAACGCCGACCTCGAGCGGGCGCAGCGGATGAGCGAGGCGCAGCTCCGCGTGGCGATGGCGGCAGGCGGGATCGGCGTGTGGGACGTGTCGCTGCCCGACCGCGTGCTGACCGCCTCG
>JAFARM010000230.1 GCA_019245455.1 Sphingomonadaceae bacterium
CGCCGGCGTCGGCAGCCGGCGCGCCATCGCCTCCGCCCGCTCGCGGCGCAGTGCCACGCCGCGCGCCGCGGCCCAGTCGAGGCGCAGGCCCAGGGCCCCGACCGTCGCCCGCAGGTCGGCGAGCACCGGCACCGCGCGCTCGGCGGCGGCGGTCGGGGTCGGCGCGCGGTGGTCGCTGGCGAAGTCGACCAGCGTCGTGTCGGTCTCGTGCCCGACCGCGGTGATGACGGGGATGGCCGACGCGGCGACGGCGCGGACGACCGCCTCCTCGTTGAACGCCCACAGGTCCTCGATGCTGCCCCCGCCCCGCGCAACGATGAGCAGGTCGGGGCGGGGGATGGCGCGCGCGCCGGCACCGTCATCCCCGCTCTCCTCCCCGTCTTCCCGGCGAAAGCCGGGACCCATCTCCCGCCGTCCGTCCGTGAAGACCAATCGCGCCGCATCAAGGCGAAGTTCGGGAGATGGGTCCCCGCGTTCGCGGGGATGACGGGTAGAGAGTAGCGGCAGCGCATTGAACCCCGCCACCGCCGCCGCGACCTGCCCCGCCGCCGCCTCCCCCTGCACGGCCACCGGCCACACCAGTACCCGTCGCGGGAAGCGGTCGGCCAGGCGGTGGAGGATGTCGCGGATCACCGCCCCCGTCGGCGAGGTGACGACGCCGATCACCTCGGGCAGGAACGGCAGCGGCCGTTTGCGCTCCGCCGCGAACAGCCCCTCGGCGGCGAGTGCCCGCTTGCGCGCCTCCAAGAGCGCCATCAGCGCGCCGGCGCCGGCGGGCTCCATCCGCTCGATGACGATCTGGTACTTGGATCTGCCGGGATAGGTCGTCAGCTTGCCCGTGGCGACGACCTCGAGCCCGTCCTCGGGCCGGAAGCGGAGCGCCGCCGCCCCGCCCTTCCACATCACCCCGTCGATCACCGCGCCCGCGTCCTTCAGGCAGAGGTACAGATGCCCCGACGCCGCCCGCTTGAACCCGCTGATCTCACCCCGCACCCGGACATAGCCATAGGCGTCCTCGACGGTCCGCTTGAGGGCCGCGCCGAGTTCGGAGACGGTGTATTCGGGGGTGTTGGTGGGGGCGCTGCTCACCCGCTCAGTGTAGGCGCTCGAGGCGGGGGGTTCAAACCGGCCAGGGTGACAAGCCGCGCGGGATTGCTAAACCCGCCCCATGAACCTCCTCGTCATCGGCAGCGGCGGGCGCGAGCACGCGTTGTGCTGGAAGCTGCGGCAGTCGGCGCGCGTCGACCGGCTGTTCTGCGCGCCGGGGAATGCGGGAATCGCCGCCGTCGCCGAGTGCATGGCGCTCGCGGACAACGAGGCAATCATCGCCTTTGCTCGCGCGAACGCCATCGGCCTCGTCGTCGTCGGGCCGGAGGCGCCGCTGGTCGGCGGCCTCGTGGACGCGCTGCGCAGCGCGGGGATCGCCGCCTTCGGGCCGAGCGCGGCGGCGGCGCGGCTCGAGGGGTCGAAGGGCTTCACCAAGGCGCTGTGCGCACGGGCCAACATCCCGACCGCCGCCTTCGCGCGGTTCGACAGTGGTGCTGCGGCCCGCGACTACGTCGCCGCGCACCCGCTGCCGGTCGTCATCAAGGCCGACGGGCTGGCCGCCGGCAAGGGCGTCGTCATCGCCCACACGCGCGAGGAGGCGGCCGCCGCGCTTGAGGCCATGCCGGGTCCGGTGGTGATCGAGGCGTTCCTGACCGGCACCGAGGCGAGCCTGTTCGTGCTGTGCGACGACGAGAACATCGTGCCGCTGGGCAGCGCGCAGGACTATAAGCGCGTCGGTGATGGCGACACCGGGTCGAACACCGGCGGCATGGGCGCGGTCTCGCCCGCCCCCGCCCTCACGCCCGCGCTCGAACGGCGCGCACTGGCCGAAATCGTCGCGCCGACGATTGCCACGATGGCGGCGATGGGGACGCCCTTCACCGGCGTGCTGTTCGCCGGGCTGATGCTGACGGCCGACGGGCCGCAGCTGATCGAGTATAACGTCCGCTTCGGCGACCCGGAGTGCGAGGCGCTGATGGTGCGGCTGGAGAGCGACCTCCTCGACCTGCTCCTCGCCGCGAGCGAGGGCCGGCTGGCCGACACCCGCCCCGCCTGGCGCGAGGGCGCGAGCGTCACCGTCATCATGGCCGCCGAGGGCTACCCCGCCGCGCCCATCACCGGCAGCGTCATCGGCGGCGTCGAAGCGGCCGAGGCGACGGGCGCGGTCGTCTTCCACGCCGGCACGAGCCGCCGCGACGACGGCGCGCTCGTCGCCAGCGGCGGGCGCGTGCTGGCGGTGACGGCGACCGGCAGGGACGTTGGCGGGGCGCGGCGCGCGGCCTATGCTGCGGTCGATAGCATCGACTGGCCGGGCGGCTTCTGCCGCCGCGACATTGCTGGTCTTTGGGCCAGCGGCATCGGGGAGTGAGCATGGCGAGCCGGCAGGAACTCAACTCGGGCGTGTCCGAGGTCCGCCCCGGGCTCGGCTTCGACGAGGGGCGGCTGCACGCGTGGATGACGGCGAACGTCGCCGGCTACCGCGGCCCGCTGACGGTGCGCCAGTTCAAGGGCGGCCAGTCGAACCCGACGTACAAGCTCGAGACGCCGCGGCAGAACTATGTGCTGCGAAGGAAGCCGCCGGGGCAGCTCTTGAAGTCCGCCCACGCGGTCGACCGCGAGTACCGGGTGATGACGGCGCTTTCGCGGGCCGGCTTCCCCGCCCCGCGCACCTTCGGCCTGTGCACCGACGACGACGTCATCGGCACGTGGTTCTACGTCATGGACTGCGTCGACGGGCGGATCGTCTGGGACACGACCTTCCCCGACGTGCCGAAGGAGAGCCGCGCCGCGCACTTCGACGCGATGAACGCGACCATCGCGCAGCTGCATAGGTTCGACCCTGCCGCCATCGGCCTCGGCGACTTCGGCAAGCCCGGCAATTACTTCGCGCGGCAGATCGGGCGCTGGTCGCAGCAGTACCTCGACGACACCGATGCCGGGCGGTTCGCGGCGATGGACAAGCTGGTCGAGTGGCTGCCGCACCACATCCCGCCCGGCGACGAGGTCAGCGTGGTTCACGGCGACTACCGCTGCGACAACATGATCTTCCATGCCACCGAGCCGCGGGTGCTCGCGGTGCTCGACTGGGAGCTGTCGACGCTCGGCCACCCGCTCGCCGACTTCAGCTACCATCTGATGATGTACCGGATGCCGCCGTCGATGACCGCAGGCCTCACGGGGGTGGACCTCGCCGCGATGGGCATCCCCGACGAGGCCGCCTATACCGCCGCCTATTGCCGCCGGACGGGGCGCGACGGCATCGCGAACATGGACTTCTACGTCGCGTACAATATGTTCCGCCTCGCCGCGATCCTCCACGGCATCCGCGGCCGGGTGGTGCGCGGCACCGCGGCGAGCGCGCACGCCAAGGCGTCGAGCGAGGGGGTCGCGCCGCTCGCCGAACTGGCCTGGGCGCAGGCGGTGAAGGCGGGGGCGTAGCACCGCGCTGCACCTCTGTTTTGTCATCCCCGCGAAAGCGGGGACCCATCTCCCGAGGTTTGAAGCGTTACGACGCGCCGGGTCGCCATGCGGCAGACGGCAGGAGATAAGTCCCCGCTTCCGCGGGGATGACGAGCGACGGTCGTGCCGCCAACCCTTCCTGTCATCCCGGCGCAGGCCGGGACCCATGATCACAGACCGTCGAGATCATGGGTCCCGGCCTGCGCCGGGATGACACGCTGCGATCACTCGCGTCCCTACGGGAATCCCAGCAGCTTGTGCGTCTGCAGCCCCAGCCGCCACGGCGGGTTGGCGAGGCAGTAGGCGGTCGCCGCGTGCGTGTTCGCCGCCACCTGCGGCCCGTCCATCGGCTGCAGGAAGAAGTGGCGGAAGGCGAGGTGCGCGAACCGCTCGGGCGGCGCGAGCGGCTGCGGATATACAAGTTTCAGCTCGTTGCCCGCCGTCAGCACCAGCGGCGCGTCGGCTTTAGGGCTGACGCACACCCAGTCGAGGCCGGGCGGCGGCGCGACCGTGCCGTTGGTCTCGACCGCGACGCGAAAAGCCCGCGCGTGGAGTGCGTCAACCAGCGCCGCGTCGAGCTGGAGCAGCGGCTCGCCGCCGGTGCAGACGACCAGGCGGTACGCCTCGGCCGGCCCCCACGCCGCCGCGGCTGCGTCGGCCAGCGCGGCGGCGTCGGCGAACTTGCCCCCACCGGGGCCGTCGGTGCCGACGAAGTCGGTGTCGCAGAAGGTGCAGGTCGCCGCCGCGCGGTCGGCCTCGCGCCCGCTCCACAGGTTGCACCCGGAAAAGCGCAGGAACACGGCGCGGCTGCCCGCTTGCGCGCCCTCGCCCTGGAGGGTGAGGAAGAGTTCCTTGGCGGCGTAGGTCATTTAGATCCTCCCCGGAACCGGGAGGGGGACCGCGCCGCTTCTTCAGCGGCGTGGTGGAGGGGCCGCTCGCCACTCGCTGACAGTTCGTCGTGGGGCGAGCGACCCCTCCACCATCGCTGAAGAGCGATGGTCCCCCTCCCCGTTCCGGGGAGGAACTTGGCCGTTCCGCTTCCCCTCACAGCGCCGGGTCCTTCACCCCCGCCTCGGCGAACCCCTTTGCCCGCAGGCGACACGAGTCGCACGCCCCGCACGGCCGGCCGTCCGGCGTCGGGTCATAGCAGCTCCACGTCTGCGACAGGTCGACCCCCAGCGTCACCGCCTCCCGCACGATGTCGGCCTTGGTCATGGCGATCAGCGGCGTGTGGACGGTGAACCCGCCCTCGCGCGTCGCGACGTTCGCCATCGCCTCAAACGCGTGGATGAACGCCGGCCGGCAGTCGGGATAGCCGGAGAAGTCGAGCGCGTTGACGCCGATGAACAGGTCCCTCGCCCCCGCCGCCTCCGCCCACGCCAGTGCGACCGACAAGAAAACCGTGTTGCGCGCCGGCACGTAGGTGACGGGGATGCCCGGCTGCACGGGCTCGCCGTGGTTGGCCTTGGGCACGGCGATATCCGCGGTCAGCGCCGAGCCGCCGAACGCGCGCAGGTCGAGCGGCAGGACGACGTGCCGCTCGACGCCGACCCGCTCCGCCACCCGCGCCGCGGCGTCGAGCTCGATCCGGTGCCGCTGATTATAGTCGATCGTCAGCGCCAGCAGGCGGAACCCCTGCGCCTTGGCGATCGCCGCCACCGTCGTCGAATCGAGCCCGCCCGAGAGGAGGACGACGGCAAGCGGCGCGGCTTCCGGCGGCGCAGGAGGCCCAGCCGCGCTCACTTGCCGATCAGGACGTCGGACGCCTTGACGATCACCGTCACGCGGTCGCCGACGGCAAGACCGAGGTCGGCGACGGCGTCGTTGGTGATGCTCGACGTGACGATCGTGCCGCCGCCGATGTCGACCTTGACCGTCGCGTTGACCGCGCCGGGGTGGACCTCGGCCACGGTGCCGGCGATCTGGTTGCGCGCGCTGAGTTTCATGGCTTTCCCTACATCCAATCCGTCATCCCCGCGAACGCGGGGACCCATCTCCTGCAGCTTGTTCAGATGCGACGCGCTTCGTCGCCCCGCGGCAGACTTCGGGAATGGGTCCCCGCGTTCGCGGATATGACAAGGTTGTGCTCACGCCGCCGCGCCCTCCGGAGTCAGGGCGAACGACCGCGCGCAGAACGCGCAATCGACCGTGATCCGGCCATCGTCGCCGACCATCGCCGCGCGCTCGTCGTCAGGGAACTGGGCGATGACGCTCGTGATGTGGCCGAGCGTGCAGCGGCAGCCGCGCGCGGGCACCGGGCCGTCGTGGACGCGCACCTCCTCTTCGTGAAACAGCCGCCACAGCAGCGCCTCCGCGGACAGGTCGGGGTCGGTCAGCTCGGCCTCGCTCGTCGTCGAGGCAAGCGCGAGGACGTGGCTCCAGTCCGGGTGCATATCGGCGACCGCCAGCCGCTCGCCGCCGATCTCGGCGCGGGCGAGATGCTGGACGAGGAGGCCGCCGCCGATCCAGCCGCGCGCCTCGTCCCAGCGGACGGCGACGCGGAACAGGGTCGGCAGCTGTTCGGACTGGAAGAAGTAGAACTCGGCGGCGTCGGCCAGGCTCGCGCCTTCGAGCGGCACGACGCCCTGATAGCGTTCGCCCGTCGCGGCGAAGTCGAGCGTGATCGCCAGGTGCCCCTCGCCGAACAGCGCGGCGGGGTCGGTCGCCTCGGGAACGCCGTCGTGGCGCAGGTAGCCGCGGACCTTGCCCGCGCGCCAGTCGCACACCAGCAGGTCGACCGGCCCGCCTTTCGCCTGCGCCTGCAGCGTCAGCTGGCCGTCGTTCTCCTCGGCGAGCGTGCTGCCGAGAAGTGCCGTCAGCACCAGCGCCTGGCCGAGCAGGTCGCTCAGCACCGGTGGATAGGCATGGGCGGACAGCACGGCATTGAGCGCGGCGTCCAAGCGGACGACACGGCCGCGCACATTGCGCGCACCGACGGTGAAGCCGAGCACACGGTCGGCGGCGGGCGCAAGGCCCTCGTGGGGAGCGGTGGGGGTCATGTCCGGATATATAGGGTGTCCATGCCCCTTGTTGTCATCCCCGCGAAAGCGGGGACCCATCTCTCGAAGCTGGACCCGATGCGGCGTCGGTCACCACCTGGTCGGGCCGCAGGAGATGGGTTCCCGCTTTCGCGGGGAGGACAGATTAAGATCGCGCGGGTCCTCTCCGGAGGTTCAGCGGCCGTGACAATGGCGCTTCATGCGACCGCACGCGCCGCGTGCCCCCGCATCACCCGATCTTCCCAAGGCACCACAGCAGGATCGCCTTCTGCACGTGCAGCCGGTTCTCCGCCTCGTCCCACACCGCCGACTGCGGGCCGTCGATGACCTCGGCGACCACCTCGTCGCCGCGGTGGACGGGCAGGCAGTGGAGGAACACCGCGTCCGGTGCCGCCGCCGCCATCAGCTCGGGCGTGACGCGGAACGGGGCCATGGCGGACAGCTTGTCCTTGGTCGCTGTCTCGCCCATCGACACCCAGGTGTCGGTGACGACGACCTGCGCGCCGTCGACCGCGGCCAGCGCCTTGTGCATGACGTCGACGCCGTCGCCGCGCGCCGCCGCCGTCGCCACGACCGCCGCGTCGGGGTCATAGCCGTGGGGCACGCCGAGGCGAAGCTCGAAGCCCATCACGCTCGCCGCCTCGATCAGCGAGTGCGCCATGTTGTTGCCGTCGCCGACCCAGCCCCAGCACGTCTGGTCGACCGGCCGGCCGAGCCGCTCCTCGACCGTCATCATGTCGGCCATCGCCTGGCACGGGTGGGTGAGGTTGGTCAGGCCGTTGATGACGGGGATCGTCGCGTGCTCGCCCAGCTCCTCGAGGGTCGCGTGCGCGGCGCAGCGGAGCATGACCGCGTCGACCAGCCGCGACAGGACGCGGGCGGTGTCGGCGACGGTCTCGCCGCGACCGAGCTGCATTTCGCCGGCGGCGGTGACGATCGCCGAACCGCCGAGCTGGCGCATCGCCATGTCGAAGCTGAAGCGCGTCCGCGTCGACGGCTTTTCGAAGATGCACGCGAGCACGTGCCCGGCGAGCGGCGCGTCGGCGTCGGGCGCGCCCTTCGGCAGGCCGGCCCGCGCGGCCTTGCGCCGGTGCGCCTCGTCGAGGATCGCGCGCAGCCCCGCGCGACCGGCGGAGGCGAGGTCGATGAAGTGGCGCATCAGCTTAGCGCGCGGCCCCCACCACCGCCCCGTCATCCCCGCGAACGCGGGGACCCATCTCCTGCGGCCTCGGGAGATGGATCCCCGCTTTCGCGGGGATGACAAGCCGATTGGTTGCGGTCGCCCTCACGCCGCAAGCGGCGGCGCATAAGCCCGCGCGGCGTCGGACAGGCGCTCGACAAACTCGCGCACGTGGCTCTCGTCGATCGTCAGCGGCGGCAGGACGCGCACCACGTTGTCCGCCGCCGCCACCGTCAGCACGCCGTGGCTCCGCGCGAAATTGACGAACGCGCGGCTGTCCGACTTCATCTCGATGCCGAGCATCAGCCCGACGCCGCGCACGCCCTTGAACAGGTGGTCGTGGTTGGGGATCATCTGCTCGATCGCCTGCCGCAGCCGGTCGCCCATGCGGCGGACGTGCTCGAGGAACTCCGGCGTCGCCACCACGTCGAGGACCGCACCGCACGCCGCCATCGCCAGCGGGTTGCCGCCATAAGTGCTGCCGTGCGTGCCGATCACCATGCCCTGCGCCGCGTGTTCGGTGGCGAGGCACGCGCCGACCGGGAAGCCGCCGCCGATGCCCTTGGCGATCGCCATGATGTCGGGCGTGACGCCATAATGCTGATAGGCGAAAAGCTCGCCCGTGCGGGCGACGCCGCACTGCACCTCGTCGAAGATGAGCAGCGCGCCGTGTGCGTCGGCGAGGTCGCGGAGACCCTGGAGGAACTCGCGGCTCGCCGGGCGAATGCCGCCCTCGCCCTGCACCGGCTCGACCAGGAAGCCGCCGACTTCGTGGGCGTTCGGCCCGGCCATGAACGCCTGCACCGCGGCGAGGTCGTCGAACGGCAGGACGGTGAACCAGTCGGGCAGCGGCTCGAACCCGCCGCGCATCTTGTCCTGGTCGGTGGCGTTGATCTCCATCATCGTCCGCCCGTGAAAGGCGTTCTTGAAGGTCAGGATGCGGAACTTCTCTGGCGTACCCGCGGCGAAGTGAAAGCGCCGCGCAGTCTTGACCGCGCACTCGATCGCCTCGGCACCCGAGTTGGTGAAGAACATCGTGTCGGCGAAGGTCAGCGCCACCAGCCGCTCGGCGACCGCGGTCTGGCCGGGAACGCGGTACAGGTTCGACACGTGCATCAGCGTCGCCGCCTGCTCCTGGATGATTTTCGTCAAGTGCGGGTGGCCGTGGCCGAGGCAGTTGACCGCGATGCCGGCAGCGAAGTCGAGCCAGCGGTTGCCGGCGGCGTCGTACAGATACGCCCCCTCGCCGCGCACCGGCTCGACCTCGCAGCGGCCATAGACGGGCATGACGGGCGTGATCGACATATGCGCCTCAACGCAAAAAGGCGGCCCCAGCGACCGCCCTGTGGAGGCGCGTTTAGCGCGGGGGGGTGGGCCGCTCAACCCCCGATCGCGAGGAGCAGTCGGATCAGTTCGGGCTGGCGATCGACACCCGCCTTGGCGAAGATATGGCGGAGATGGACCCGCGCCGTCGCCAGGCTGACACCGAGCACGTGCGCCGCACTTCCGACGGTGTGGCCGCCGACCAGCAGACAGGCAAGCTCGGCCTCTCGGCGCGTGAGGCCGATCGCTTGCTCGTAGAGTTGCATATCGGTCCGCCGCCGCTCGCCCGGATCGACGAGCAGGACCAGCGCCGCCGCCCGCCGCGCCGCCAGCCGCCGCCGCGCCTGCGCCAGAGGATAAGCGACGACGATGAGCGACTGCGCTCCAGCCGGCCCGATCCGCACCGCGCCGGACCGCGGCGACACCCCGCGCACCGCCTCGCCGAGCACCCGCTCGACGGCAGTCTGGGCCACCGGGTCGGCGCAGGCGATGCGGTCGCCGGTGAGGGTCACGGCCGGCTTGTCAGTGAGGAGCCGGACGGCGCGATCCGTCAGCCGGATGGCGCGACCTGTCTCGTCGATCAGCAGCGCCGCTTGGGTTCCGCTCGCCGCCGCGATCCCGTCCCAGAACGCATCGTCGAGCAGCCGGTTGTGGCGAAAGCCGAGCCGCATCGCCCGCTCGATATCGGGCGAGATCCCTTCCAGCCGCAGGCGATCGATGGCGGGCACCGGCCCGTCTTCGGTCGCGCGATGGACGGCAAGGCCAGCAAACCTGCGGCCCTCCACCTGCACCGCCAGGGTCAGGTGATGCTCGACACCGCCCACGCGCTTGTGCCAGTTGACGAACGCGGCCGTCGCGGGATCGGTCAGGTCGACGTGGTCGCTACTGGTATAGACTGTCGTCCGTACCAGTCCGCTGCCGTAACTCACTTGCGGGTCGAGCACCTGCCAGTGAGCGAGATAATCGTCCAGCGTTCCGTCGCGATAGCCGTTGAACAGGAAGCGGTCGAGCTGCCCGGCCGCGGCATCGAAGACACAGAAGGCGCACCCGACGCCGCCGAGCCGCGCAGTCGCCAGCCGCGCCCAATCGTCCCACAGCGCATCGTCGAGCGCGGCAGCGAAGGCCGTGTCGATGACGTCCGCCAGATCAGCGGTACGGCTCACCGGCGACCTCGCAGAGGTCGCTCGGTTCGGTCATGCTGCCGGTCGGGCCGCAAGGTCGACCGCGCTAAGCAAGCGCTACGCGCCGCCGCCGCTCGACGGCACCGACCGCGCCGAAACCGCCGATCATGAGGGTCCATGCCGCCGGTTCGGGTGCGCCGTTGGTGACCGTCAAAGAACGAACGTCGGCATAGGCAGAGGCATAATACGAGAAGCCCGAAAACGAATAAGAACTAACGTACTGAAGATATTGCACGTACTGAGTACCAATCGCTCCTACTAAAGCGAAGCTCGTGTCGAGACTGGCAGGGATACAAAGCATCTGGCCACCATATCCAACGTAGCTGGAGACTTGATAATCAAGATATCCGCTCATATCGGTTTGAATATTGGCAGCTAGTTCCGCGGCTCCGTAGTTGTAAGAAACTTGAGCATCGCCGAGGTTGATGCCGTCGATGCTCCGGCTCACGCCACCAATGGTTACGGTCGCCAACAGGATCGGTGTGGTGGCATTATATGCTGCGCCGCCCAAAACGTCATCCTTCGCCCCCGCCACGGTAGAGCGGATGCCAAGGCTAGTGTCGTAGACATAGCGCCCGACGAACGTCTTTCCGTTCAGGTCTGTCTTAGCAGGGCCGAACTCGCCGGTTGTGTCATAGCCATCGAAGACTGTCCCCGTGTACGTCGCCACCTTGATCACCGCGGCCGCTGGCGTGGCGGCGAGCGTCGCCGCCAGCAGCACTGCCGCCGCCCGGGCGCGCTTGCCGCGTCGTACCACGGTCGTCCGACCGTCGTCGTCTCTGCCCATTGCCCCACTCCCGGTCGCAGCGCACCATGCGCCGTCGCCGTGTGCTATCCCGGCTGCCAGTCTGCCGTAAATAATCCGTCTGGGGTAGTCGCATACAGTCGGGACAGGTTGCGACTCTGCCCGCCACAAGGATAGACTTCGGCAGGACTGTCGGCGGCTCGCCCGCCCCTGCTTCGCCGCAGCGGCGTTGGCCGGCGGACGAGTGTGATAGCCGTCCTTGGCAGGCAGATGACCGGCAGCTTTATCTTCTCGGCACGACCACTGGCACCCGCTACATACGCCCGATGACCGCCTCCTCCTCCACCCTTTCCGACCGCCAGGCCTTATGGGCGTTCGTCCTCGGCTGTGTCGCCGTCACCGCCGGCGTCGTCGCCCACCTGCCGATGTTCGCGATGGCGCGGATGATGCACTACCGGCTCGCCGGCATGGCGATGGGCGGGACGATGCTCATCGGCATGGGGCTGATCGTCGCCGGCGTCGGGGTCGCCGCCTACGGCCTGCTGCCGCGCGACCTGGCGAAGCAGCGGGCGGCGGCGGCGGCGATCGAGGTCGTCGCGCCGGAGGACGCGCGGCTGGGCTGGGCGCACTGGCGGCTGATGGCGGTGCTGACGATCGCGCTCGTTATCGACGTGATGAAGCCCGCCTCGCTCGGCTTCACCGTGCCCGGGATGATCGGCGAGTACGGCGTCACCAAGGCGACGGCCAGCCTGGTTCCCTTCTCGGCGCTGACGGGAACCGTCGCGGGGTCGTTCCTGTGGGGGTGGATCGCCGACCTGTACGGCCGCAAGGCGTCGATCCTGCTGTCGGCGGTGATGTTCGTCGGCACCTCGATCTGCGGCGCGATGCCGAGCCTCGCCTGGAACATCGCTATGTGCTTCATGATGGGGCTGGCGGCCGGCGGAATGCTGCCCGTGACCTATGCGCTGCTCGCCGAGATGATGCCGAGCCGGCACCGCGGCTGGGCGCTGGTGCTGGTCGGCGGGCTGGGCGCGGTCGGCGGCTATTTCGCCGCGAGCGGGGCGTCGGCGGTGCTGCAGCCGGTGTTCGGCTGGCGCATCCTGTGGCTGATCAACCTGCCGACGGGCCTGACGCTGATCCTGCTCGGCGGGCTGATCCCCGAATCGGCCAAGTTCCTCCTCGCGCGCGGCCGGCGCGCCGAGGCGGAGGCGGTGATGCACCGGTTCGGCGCACGCGCGGCATCGGTGTCGCGACCCCCCGCATCCGCGGGATCGTCGCGAGACGGCGCACGGGTTCTGGCGACAATCACCGCCCTCAGCGTAACCGGATTGGTTTGGGGCCTGGTCAACTTCGGCGTCCTGCTGTGGCTGCCGGCCGACCTGGTGGCGCAGGGATACCCGGTCGGCGCGGCGAGCGGGCTTCTCGCCAGATCGGCGCTGATCGCCTGCCCGACGGTCGCCGTTGCGGCACTTCTCTACAGCCGGTGGAGCAGCAAATGGGCGCTCGCCGCCGCCATCGCCGCGACGCTTGCCGGGCTGGCGCTGCTGGTGCGACTGGAGGGGAGCCCGGTGCTGCCCGTCGCGCTCCTCATCGTCGGTTCGAACGCGATCATCGCCATCCTGCTGCCCTTTGCCGCCGAGAGCGTGCCGCTGCGGGTCCGCGGCCGGGCGACGGGCTGGATCGCCGCCTGCACCAAGGGCGGCGGACTGATCGCGCAAGGACTTAGCATCGCCGGGCGGACGCCGGCGCTCGGCACGGCGGCGGCGGCGATCCTGGTCCCGGCGACGCTGGCGCTGGCGCTGGTGGCGGTGTTCGGACGTGAGACGCGCGGGCTCGACCTGCGCGCGCTCGAAGCCGACTGACCCCGCCGCACCGCGAGGCAACCGTTGCCGGCCATCGCCGTTTGCCGCAGGCGATGGCGATGTCCTCCGTCCCGACCAGCGTCCCCGGCCCGTCGCCCACCGGCGGCGTCGCCGATGCTGCCCGCGCCGCGGGCGCAGCCCCGACCGGCGGACCCGACGGGCTGCCGATGCCGCGCCGCGCCTGGGCGATCGTCGCCGTCTCGTTCGGCACCGCGCTCGTCGTCCTCGACGGTGCCATCGCCACGGTCGCCCTGCCGACGATCGCCCGCGACCTTCGCACCGATCCCAGCGCCGCGGTGCTGATCGTCACCGTTTACCAGCTGGTGCTGGTGATGAGCCTGCTGCCGCTGTCGGGGCTGGGCGACCGCATCGGGCTGCGGCGGCTGTACCAGGGCGGGCAGCTGGTGTTCACGGTGGCGACCGTTTTGTGCTTCTTCGCCAAGAGCTTGCCGTTCCTGCTCGTCGTCCGCGCGCTGCAGGGGCTGGGGGCGGCGGCGGCGCTCAGCGTCTCCTCGGCGCTGGTCCGCGCGATCTATCCGGCGAAGCAGCTCGGCCGCGGGCTCGGCATCAACGGCGTGATCGTCTCGTCGTCGGCAGCGCTGGCCCCGGCATTGGGCGGCTTCGTGCTCGGCGTCGCGCCGTGGCCGTGGGTGTTCGCCTGCGCCGTGCCCTTCGCCATCCTCAGCCTCGCGCTCGGCCGGACGCTGCCGGCGCCGCCGCCGGTCCGCGTGCCTTACGACCTCGGCGGGGCGGTGATGAGTGCGGCGACCTTCGGCCTCGTCATCACCGGGCTGGAGAGCTGGGTGCACGGCGATTCGCCGGTTGTCGCGGCGGCGATCGTGCTCGCCGGCCTGCTGATCGGCGTCGTCTTCGTCCGCCACGAACTGGCGCAGCCGCGGCCGATCCTGCCCGTCGATCTGCTCGTGCGGCCGGTGATGGCGCTGTCGACGACAGGGGCGCTGACGGCGTTTCTCGCCTCGTCGGCGGTCATCATCGGCCTGCCCTTCCGGCTGGAGACCGCGTACCACTTCGCCCCTGCCGCGGTCGGCGCGATGATCGTGCCTTGGCCGCTGACGGTGATGGTCGTCGCGCCGACCGCCGGCTGGCTGTCGGACCGGGTGCCGGCGGGGCTGCTCGGCGGGATCGGCATGGCAGTGTCGGTCGCCGGGCTGGTGGCGCTGGCGTGGCTGCCGGCGCATCCCGGCTGGTTCGACGTTGCCTGGCGGATGAGCCTGTCTGGTTCGGGCTTCGGCCTGTTCCTGTCGCCCAACGCGCGGCTGATCATCGGCTCCGCGCCCAAGGACCGGACGGCGGCGACCGGCGGGCTGATCGCGACGACGCGGCTGACCGGGCAGACGCTCGGCGCGACGCTGGCGGCGCTGCTGCTGGCGCACGGACTGGCGAGCGGGCGCGCCTCGCCGCTGATTGCCGCCGGGCTGGCCGCGGTGGCGGGGGTATGCAGCGTCGCGCGTCTGCGGCCGGGGGTGCGGGCCAGTTAGCGGCTGCGGCCGGGGAGGGCGTGCTTCGACAGGCTCAGCATGAGCGGAGAGGCGCTGACCCGCCCCCGCTCATGCTGAGCCTGTCGCATCATGCTGAGCCTGTCGCATGATGCTGAGCCTGTCGCATCATGCTGAGCCTGTCGGATCATGCTGAGCCTGTCGGATCATGCTGAGCCTGTCGAAGCACGCCCGAAGTCTGCCGCCGCGGTGTCCTGTCCGGCGTCGACGATCGTCCGGCGGATGTCGCGGGTGCGGGTGAACAGGCTCTCCAGCGCCGCGCCGTCGCCCCAGCGGATCGCACGCTGCAGCGCCGTCAGGTCCTCGGTGAAGCGCTGCAGCACCTCGAGCACGGCATCCTTATTGGCGAGGAACACGTCGCGCCACATCACCGGATCGGACGCGGCGATGCGCGTGAAGTCGCGGAAGCCGCCGGCGGAATATTTGATGACCTCGCCCCGCGTCACCGCCTCCATGTCGGAAGCCGTGCCGACGATCGAATAGGCGATCAGGTGCGGCAGGTGGCTGGTAACGGCAAGCACGAGGTCGTGGTGCGCCGCGTCCATCGTCTCGACCGTCGCGCCGAGCCGCCGCCAAAAGTCGGCGAGGCGCTCGACGGCGACCGCATCGGCACCGGCGGGCGGGGTGAGGATACACCAGCGGCCGCGGAACAGCGTGGCGAAGCCGGCGTCGGGGCCGCTCTTCTCGGTGCCGGCGACGGGGTGGGCGGGGACGACCGCGATCCCGGGCAGCGCCGCCGTCAGGTCCGCGAGCACCTGCCCCTTGACGCTGCCGACGTCGCTGACGACCACGCGGGGCGCGAGTTCGCCTGCGATTTCAGCGGCAACGGTGGCCATCGCGCCGACGGGCACGCACAGGATGACGAGGTCGGCATCGATCACCGCCGCGCCAGCATGATCGGCGACATCGTCGGCGAGGTCGAGGTCGCGTACCCGTGCCCGCACGGCGGGATCGGCGTCGCTGACGCTGAGCCGCACCGTCGGCATCGCCGCGCGGACGGCGCGCGCCAGCGACGAGCCGATCAGGCCCATGCCGACGATTGCGACGCGGGCGAAGGGCAGCATCAGCGCCGCGGCCGCATTCTCATTGTCATCCCGGCGAGAACCGGGACGCATCTCGTCAGGCATCCGGAGATGGGTTCCCGCTTTCGCGGGAAGGACACCTTGAGATCACACGGCAGCATCACCCCGCTCGCTCGACGAACCGACGGAGCGATGCCGCGACCGCGCGCATCTCCGCTTCGGTTCCGATCGAGATGCGCAGCGCGTGCGGCAGGCCCTGCCCCGGCAGGTGGCGGACGAGGATGCCGTCGGCCGTCAGGTGCGCGTTCGCCGCCGCCGCCGTCACCGGTCCTTCCTCCGGGAAGGTGACCAGGATGAAGTTCGCCGCCGACGGCACCGCGCGAAGGCCGGCGTTGCCCAGCTTGGCGAGTTCGCCCGCGAGCCAGGCACGCCATTTCAGGTTGTGCGCCTTCGCCGCTGCGGTCCAGTCGCGGTCGGCGAGCGCGGCGATCGCCCCGGCGCTGCCCGCGGCCGGCACGTTGAACGGCGCGCGGGTCTTGTTGAGCGTGTCGACGATCGCCTGCGGCCCGTACGCCCAGCCGATGCGCTCGGCGGCAAGGCCATAGATCTTCGAGAAGGTCCGCGTCGTCACCACATTTGCGTATTCGCGCGCCGTGGCGAACCCGTCTTCATAGTCGGGATCGTCGATATACTCGGCATAGGCGTGGTCAAGCACCAGCAGCACATCACCAGGCAGGCCCGCGTGCAGCCGCCGCACCTCGCTGCCGGGGATGCACGTACCCGTCGGGTTGTTCGGGTTCGCCAGATACACCACGCGCGTTCGCGGCGTGACGTGGCCGAGCAGCGCGTCGACATCGGTCGTGTAGTCGCAGTCGGGCGCGACCACCGGCGTCGCGCCGCAGCACCGCGCGGCGATCGGATAGACCATGAAGCCGTGCCGGACGTAGAGCACCTCGTCGCCGACGGTCGCGTAGGCCTGCGCGAGCAGCTTCAAGAGCTCGTCCGATCCGGTGCCGCAGACGATGCGCTCGACCTCGAGTCCGTGGTGCGCGGCGATCGCCTCGCGCAGCGCCGTGCTGCCGCCGTCGGGGTAGCGGTGGGCACCGGCGGCAACCGCGGCCATCGCTTCGACAGCCCGCGGGCTGGGCCCCAGCGGCGATTCGTTCGACGACAGCTTCACCGGATTGGCGACGCCGGCGAGCTTCGCCTTGCCCGGCACATAGGCGTCGATGGCGTCGATCCACGGCTTGGGCACGGGAGCGGCCGGCGGAGCGGCAGGGGAGGTCACGGCGGTCATGGCGCGCGCTTTTGGCGCGGCGGCGGCGCGGGCGCAAGACGCGGCCGCCTTGCCCGCCGACGGCGCGAGCCGTAACCGGGGGCGATGCCCGACATCTCCCCTGATTATCGCCTCCACCTGCCGCAGCCGTTCACCCTGGCGTCGGGCGCGGTGCTGCCGGCGCTGGAGATCGGCTACGCGACCTATGGCACGCTCGACGCGGCGCGATCGAACGCGGTACTCGTCTGCCACGCGTTGACCGGCAATCAACACGTCGCCGGCGTCGATCCGCGGACGGGCAAGCCCGGCTGGTGGACGCGGATGGTCGGGCCGGGCAAGCCGATCGACCCCGCGCGGCACTTCGTCGTCTGCGCCAACGTGCTCGGTGGCTGTTCGGGGACGACCGGGCCGACGAGCCGCGACCCGGCGACCGGCGCGGCGTATGGGATGGGCTTTCCGGTCATCACCATCCGCGACATGGTGACCGCGCAGGCGGCGCTGATCGACCACTTCGGCATCGACACGCTGGCGGTGGTCGGCGGGTCGATGGGCGGGATGCAGGCGCTCGACTGGGCGGTCGCTTTTCCGGAGCGCGTCCGCGCCGTCGTCGCCATCGCCACCGCCGCCCGCCATTCGGCGCAGAACATCGCCTTTCACGAGGTCGGGCGGCAGGCGATCATGGCCGATCCCGCTTGGGCGGGCGGTGCCTATCCGCCGGGGACGCAGCCGTCCGCCGGGCTGTCGGTTGCGCGGATGGCGGCGCACATCACCTATCTTTCGGAGGCCGGGCTGACCGAGAAGTTCGGCCGCCGGCTGCAGGACCGCGACGCCGTGTCGTTCGGCTTCGACGCCGATTTCCAGGTGGAGAGCTATCTGCGCCACCAGGGGCTGAGCTTCACCGAGCGGTTCGACGCCAATTCCTACCTCTACATCACGCGGGCGATGGACTATTTCGACCTTGCCGCGCCGTTCGACGGGCGGCTGGCGGCGGCGTTCGCGGGGACGCGCGCGCGCTTCGCCGTCGTCTCGTTCACCTCCGACTGGCTGTACCCGACGGCGGAGTCGCGGCGCATCGTCCACGCGCTGAACGCCGCCGGGGCCGCGGTCAGCTTCGTCGAACTCGACTCGCCGTTCGGCCACGACGCCTTCCTCCTCGACGCGCCCAACCTGAACCGCGTCGTCGACGGCTTTCTGCAAGCCAGCGTATGATCCTGCGCAGCGATCTCAAGGTCATCGCCGATCTCGTCCCGGCCGGGGCGCGCGTGCTCGACATCGGCTGCGGCGACGGCGCGCTGCTGGCCGAGCTGCGGGCGACGAAGGGCGTCGACGGGCGCGGCATCGAGCTGTCGGGCGCGAACGTCGCCGCCGCCGTCGCCCGCGGGCTCGCCGTCGTCCAGGGTGACGCCGATGCCGACCTGGCCGACTACCCGGGGGGCGGGTTCGACGTCGCCATCCTGTCGGACACGCTGCAGGCGATGCGCGACCCCGCCGCGGTGCTGGCGAACATGGTCCGCATCGCGCGCCAAGCCATTGTTTCCTTTCCAAACTTCGGCCACTGGCGAGTGCGGCTGGCCCTGCTCGCGACCGGCCGGATGCCAGTGACGGCGGCGCTGCCCGCGCCGTGGCACGCGACCCCCAACATTCATCTCTGCACCATCGCCGATTTTGCCGACCTCGCGGCCGGACTGGGGCTGACGATCGAGGCGGCGGTGTACCTGTGTGGTGCACGAGAGGTCCGCTTCGCGCTGAATTGGCGCGCGGATCAGGCCGTATTCGTTCTCACCCGTGGTACGTGACGTGTCCTGCCAGCAACGGTTGCGGTTAGCGGCGGCGGGCTGAGGCCGTCGCGCTTGTCGGCCCGGATGACGAGCGCGGTTCGCGTTGCGGCCACCTCGACCGGCTCGAACAGGCGGTGCACCGTGAGCCGGCGCGTGACCCGGTGGCGGAGCAGGCGGGTCAGCAGCGAGCTGCCCAGTGCGCCGTGCCGTGGCAGGGGCGCGGCGACGACGAGCGAGCCGGCAGGAGCGAGAACGCGCCACAGCTCACGCAAGGCCGCAGGATCGTCGAGCACGCCGAGGCCGACGAGCGCCCGGTCGGCGACCGCCTCGACCAGCGGCAGGCGCACCGGATCGGCAATGACGGCGCGGGGCTGCGGGTCGGGCGAAGCGAAGGCGGCGAAGACGGCGAGGTCGTCGCTCGCCACCAGCGCACCGACGCCGACCGTGATCAGGCGGGTCGCGGCCGTCAGCGCAAGCGCACGGGCAACGGCGGCGCGGAGATCGGCGTCAGCCATGGCGGATGTTTTGGCGGAGGCCGTCACGGGGGTAAAGCGAGGGCGGCTGGCGGGGGTGGCGGGGACATCGTGCTGCTCTGAAAGGGCACCGGCAAAGCCGGTGCTCGCGTCGGACGGGCTCGGCGGCAGAGCGCCGCCGCCCCGCCGGCCGGTCTTCGCGCGAGTCGGTGATCAGCCGGCGAACGCGAAGGGCGTTCGGCAGCTAATCAGGCGCCGCGCTCGACGCACATCGCGATCCCCATGCCGCCGCCGATGCACAACGTCGCCAGCCCCTTCTTGGCGTCGCGCCGCTGCATCTCGTACAGCAGGGTCGTCAGCACGCGTGCGCCCGACGCGCCGATCGGATGGCCGATGGCAATTGCCCCGCCGTTGACGTTCAGCTTGGCCGGGTCGATGCCCAATTCCTGCCCGACGGCGAGCGCCTGCGCCGCGAAGGCCTCGTTGGCCTCGATCAGATCGAGATCGGCGATCGTCCAGCCGGCCTTCTCAAGCGCCTTCTGCGACGCCGGAACCGGGCCGATGCCCATGATGGCGGGATCGAGC
>JAFARM010000119.1 GCA_019245455.1 Sphingomonadaceae bacterium
GCCGCCGCCGGCAAGGAAGCCCAGGTCGCTGCCCGGCGCGCCGACGGTTGCTGCCCGGTCCTCGCTCATCCCTTCGTCGCGGCCCCTTTCTAGCGGTGCCCCGGCCGGCCAGGTCACGACTGCACCGGCAAGCGCTTCGACCCGCATTCATATTCGTCGCCGGAACGATGCGCCAGCACGCACAGCGGAGCCGCCGGGCCCGCGCGTGCGACCGCGCGTCGCCCCGAGCCCGGACGGCGGACGGCTCAGGCCTGATGCACCGCCTTTGTCACGCAATAGCTGTCGAACCCCTCGATGCCGCCCTCCGAGCCGAAGCCCGAGTCCTTGACGCCGCCGAACGGCGCGTCGGGCACCGAAATGGCGAAGCTGTTGATGCCGACCATGCCGGCCTCGATGGCGTCGCCCAACCGGTTGGCGCGCCGCCCGTTCTCGGTGAAGGCGAAGGCGGCGAGGCCGTAGGGCAGACGGTTGGCCTCGGCGACCGCCTCGTTCTCGGTCGCAAAGGCGCGGGTCACGGCGACCGGCCCGAACGGCTCTGTGCCCATGATCTCGGCCTCGGGCGGGACGTCGGCGAGGAGCGTCGGCGCGTAGAAGTAGCCGGCCTCGCCACGCCGGCCGCCGACCACCGTCCGCGCACCCTTCGCCTCGGCATCGGCAACCAGGGCGGCGATCGCATCGGGGCGGCGGCGGTTGGCGAGCGGCCCCATGCGCGTCGCCGGATCGGCCCCGTCGCCGACCGCCAGCGCCCGCGCCCGCTCGGCAAAGCCGCGGACGAAGGCGTCGTGGATGCTCTCCTCGACATAGAAACGCGTCGGCGAGACGCAGACCTGACCGGCGTTGCGGAACTTCTGCGGCACGACCATGTCCAACGTGCGCTCGAGGTCGCAGTCGGCGAAGATCAGCACCGGCGCGTGGCCGCCGAGCTCGAGCGTGATCCGCTTCAGCCCGTCCGCCGCCAGCCGCATCAGGTGCCGCCCGACCGGCACCGAGCCGGTGAAGCTGACCTTGCGGATCACCGGCGAGGCGAGCAGGTGGCGCGACACGGTGTCGGGTACGCCGAAGACGAGCTGGATCACGTCGCCCGGCACCCCGGCGTCGATCAGGCAGCGGACGAAAGCGGTGGTGCACGCCGGCGTCTCCTCGGGCGGCTTGGCGACGACCGAGCAGCCCGCCGCCAGCGCCGGCGCGAGCTTCTTCGCCAGCAGGTAGACCGGGAAGTTCCACGGCGACAGCGCCGCCACCGGCCCGACCGGCTGCTTGACGACGATCGACCGTTGCCCCGCCGGGCGGACCAGCACGCGGCCATAGGCGCGCTTCGCCTCCTCGGCATACCAGTCGAACAGCTGCGCCGAGCCCGCCACTTCGGCGCGCGCCTCGGCGATCACCTTGCCCTGCTCGCGGGTGAGCAGCGCCGCGATCGCCTCGGCCCGCTCGCGCAACAGGCCGGCGGCCGCGTGCAGGATCGCGGCGCGCTCGTCGACCGCCGACGCCCGCCAGCGGACGAAACCGCGATCGGCAGCGGCCAGCGCCTCGTCGAGATCGGCCGCGGTCGCCAGCGGCACGTCGGCGATCGTGTCGCCGGTGGCAGGGTTGAACACCGGACCCACCTCGCGCCCCTCGCCCACCCGCCACGATCCGGCGATGAACAGCCGGGCGGCGTCGGCTTCGTGTTTGGCATCGTACATTGCAGGTCCTCGTAAAATGATGAGCGATTGCCGAGCGACATCGTTGGGCACAAGCAATTATAAGGGGGTGTGTAACATGAGCGCCGGCCGAAGCGTAAGACGGGGCAAGTCCAGGGCATCTGGCCCGGGCGAGGAGGAGAAACTGCCATGAGGATCACCACCGCCTTTGCCGCCGCCGGCATCGCGCTTGCCGCGCTGACGGGCACGGCCGCCGTTGCGGGCACCGCGCCCGTGTATACCGGAACGTTCAGCAACGTCGCTCTGTCCGGATACGATCCGGTCGCCTACTTCAAGCAGAATATGCCGGTGAAGGGCAGCGATGAGTTCAAGACGACGTGGAACGGGGCCGAGTGGCACTTCGCCAACGCCGCCGACCTCGCCGCCTTCAAGGCCGAGCCGACCAAGTACGCGCCGCAGTACGGCGGCTACTGCGCTTGGGCGGTGAGCAAGGGTTCGACCGCCTCGGGCGATCCCAAGGTCTGGAAGATCGTCGACAACAAGCTGTACATCAACTACAGCCCGGAAATCGGCGTCAAGTGGTCGAAGAACATCCCGGCCAACATCCAGGCCGCCGATGCGAACTGGCCTAAGATCATCTCCAAGTAACGTATCGTCAAACCGGGGAAGCCATCATGTCGTTCATTCGTAAATATCAGTTCGTGCTGATCCTGTATGTCGCATTCGTGTTCGTTCAGTCGTTGTTCTTCAAGTTCACCGACTCGCCCGAAACGCAGTATATTTTCGGTACGCTTGATAATTGGGCGGGCACGCTTGGCTTCCCCGGCGTTTTTGCGCCGCATGGCATCTTCTCGCAATATGTCATCGGCTCGTTCGAGCTGATCGCGTCGCTGGCGATGCTGGCGAGTCTGCTTCCCGCGTTCCGCGGCGTCCGTCCCTATGCGGCGCTGCTCGGTCTCGGGGTCATCTCGGGTGCGATCTTCTTCCACCTGTTCACCCCGCTCGGCGTCTCGGTGGTCAACACGGACGGCACCAAGGACGGCGGCGAGTTGTTCGCGCTGGCGTGTGGCGTGTGGGTATCGTGCGCCATCCTGATCTTCCTCAACCGCGACCGGCTGCCGATCATCGGCCACCGCCTCGCGGCCTGAAGCGGAGGCACCGTGTCCAACTGGCTGAGCGAGGCCGTGAGTATGCAAATGCTCGCCCCCGCCGCCGTGGTCGCGGTGCTGTTCGTCGCCACCTTCGTTCTTGAGGACGTGGCGACCGTCGCCGGCGGGTTGCTCGCCGGGCAGATGACGGTCGGCGGGGCCGAGGCGCTTGCCGCCGTCCTGGCCGGTACCGTTGCCGGCGATCTGGCGCTGTACGCGGTCGGCCGCTGGTTCGGTCGCAGCGCCTTCGCTGCCCGGCTACGAGCCAGGAGCGGCGGGCGGGGGGAGGCGCTGATCCGCAGGCGAGGTCTTTTTGCCGTCGTCGTGGCACGCTTCATCCCGGGCACCCGCCTGCCGGTGTTCTTCGCGAGTGGCGTCGTCGGCATGGGAGCCGTGCCTGTGGCGCTGACGCTGACGGCAACGACGCTGGTCTGGACGCCAGCCCTGTTCTGGACGAGCCGCGCGGCGGGCACGGTGATGGGCCCGTCGTTCAGCCCGCCTTTCCTTGCCGTCGCGGCGGTGTGCCTGGCCGCGGCGTTCCTTCTCCCTCGATTCATTGCGCGGTTTCGCGCACCGGAAGCCTGATCATGCTGACCCGAGCCAACGACCTGACCCTGACCACGACCTCGGATGCTGTCGTCGCTGCCGTCGATGGCCTGGAAGCGGCGCTGCTGCGTTACGGCCGCGACGTCGCCGATTATCTCGCCTCACCGGCGGTCGGCAGCGACAGTGCCTATGCGCTCGCCGCCCACGCCGCGATCCACCTGCTGGCGCTGACCGCCGAGGGTCGCGCCCGCGCGCTGCCGATCGTCGCCGCCGCCGGGGAGCTGGCCGCGGGCGCGACGGAGCACGAGCAGATGTTCGTCGCCGCGATCGCGGCGTGGGCGCAGGGCAACCTGCGCGGGGCGATGGCGCGGCATATGATCATCGCCGAGCGCTGGCCACGAGACCTGCTTTCGGCGAAGATCCTGCACTTCCACCAGATCAATACCGGCGAGTTCGCCGCCATGCTCGCCTCGCTCCGGCCGATCGTCGCGGCGCAGCCAGACAATCACTTCGTCCACGGGATGCACGCCTTCGCGCTGGAACAGTGCGGCGACGCCGCCGGTGCCGAGCGCGCCGGTCGCCATGCCGCCGCGCTCGGCTGCGATCCGTGGGCGCATCACGCTGTCGCTCATGTCCTCGACACGGCAGGCCGCTTCGCCGACGGACGGGCGTGGCTGGCGGGCAAGGCCGACGAATGGGCCGACTGCTCGTCGTTCATGTTCACGCATAACTGGTGGCACGCCGCCCTGTTCGAGATCGCGCTCGACGAACCCGATGCGGCGCTTGCCATGTTCGACTCGCGGGTCTGGGGCGTGCGGCGCGATTCGGTACAGGACCAGCTCAACGCGGTGTCGCTGCTGGCACGACTCGAACTCGTTGGCGTCGATGTCGGCGGCCGCTGGATGGATGTCGCGCCGCACCTCGCCCGCCGCGTCGACGACCGCGCCAACCCGTTCGCCGACCTGCACTTCGCCTATGGGCTGGCGCGGGCTGGCGACGATGCCGCGCTGGCTCGCCTGATCGATGGGCTGGGCCGGGGCGACCCGGCGGTCGCCAAGGCGGCTGAAGGCATGATCGCCCACGCCCGCCGTCGCTACGGCCGCGCAGCAAGCGCGCTGAAGGCGGTCGCCGACGTGGCCATCGGCTTTGGCGGCAGCCACACGCAGCGCCGCCTGATCGACCTCGTCGCCGCCGACGCCGCCGCGCGGGCGACCGACTGGGGCCGGGTCATCGCCGGGCCGTGGCGGCGGCGGGCACCGGTGGCGGAGGCGACGCGCCGATGCGCCGGCTGATCGTGCTGTCGACGCTGGTCCTCGCCGCCTGCGGTCTGCCCAAGACGCCGGGCGCGGAGGACGAGAAACGCGACGGGCTGACGCGGTCGAGTTATGCCGTGCCGGGCACCGGTCTCACCGTCAGCATGATCGCCCGCGGGCCAATCGATGCGCCCCGAGTGATCTTCGTTCACGGGACGCCGGGCAGCGCGCTGGCGTTCGAGCATTATGTCGCCCATCCCCCTGCCGGGGTCGAGGCGATCGCCGTCGATCGCCCGGGCTTTGGCCAATCGCGGCCAACCGACGCGGTGGTTTCGCTGAAGACGCAGGCGGCGGCGATCGCGCCGCTGCTCGTCGCGCGCGACGGCAAGTGGCCGATCCTGGTCGGCCACTCGCTTGGCGGTCCCGTGGTGGCGCAGGTCGCGGCCGACAACCCTGGCCATGTCGGTGGACTGTTGATTCTTGCCGGCTCGTTCGACCCCGGCGTCGAGAAGATTCTGACGGTGCAGCGCGTCGGCGAATGGCGGCTGATCGCCGGCATGATCCCGACCGCGCTGCGCAACGCCAACCGCGAGCTGATCGCGTTGAAGCCCGAGCTCGAGGCGCTTGCGCCGAGGCTGGAGGGTCTGCGCTGCCGCGTGACAATCGTCCACGGCACCGCCGACACGAACGTGCCGTATAGCAACGCCGCCTTCCTGAAGGCGCATCTGACCCACGCCGCCGGCGTCGAGATTGTCACGCTGCCTGGAGTCAACCACTTCATTCCGTGGAGCCACGAGCCGGTGATCCGCGACGCCCTGGCGAAGCTGATCACGGCCGGCGGGCCGCCGTGCTGACACCGCACCGCGGTATGCCGCCGCTGGAGCCGGCACCGCCGCTGTCGCGCTTCGAGTTCTGGCCTGCGCGCTGGTTCTATCTTCCGGTGTGGATCTGGGTCGGGCTGCTGTCGCTGCGCTATCGCGGCATCCGCCTGCCGCTCATCGCCAATCCGTTGTTTCCTGCCGGCGGACTGTTCGGCGAGGTCAAGTCGGATATTCTCGATCAGCTGGGCGGCGAGGCGCGGCGCTTCGTTGCCCGCTACGTCAAGATCGCTCGCGGCGACGGCCCGGCGGCTGCGGTCGCGGCGGCCGCGCTCGCCACCGCCCGCGCCGACGGACTCGACCTGCCGCTCGTCGCCAAGCCCGAGCTCGGCTGCCGCGGTGCGGGCGTGCGGCCCGTGCGCACGGATGACGAGCTGACTGCCTATGTCGCCGGCTTTCCGGCGGGCGAAAACTTCCTGTTGCAGACACTGGTCGACGAGGAGGGCGAGGCCGGAGTCTTCTACGTCCGCGAGCCGGGCAAGCCCGAAGGCGAGATCATCTCGCTGACTCTCAAGTATTTTCCCTATGTCTGCGGCGACGGTCGAAGCACGCTCGAGGAACTGATCCGTGCCGATCCGCGCGCCGGGAGGCTGGCCCATCTCTATCTCGGCCGCCACGCGGCGCGGCTGCACGAGGTGCTGCCGACGGGCGAGCCGTTCCGCCTCGCTTTCGCGGGCAGCCACAGCCGTGGCGCGATCTTCCGCGACGGCACACACCTGGTGACGCCGGCGATGCGCGCGCGCTTCGACGCGATTGCCCGCGAGGTGCCGGAGTTTTGGTTCGGCCGCTTCGACATCCGCTTTGCCGACTTCGCGCGCGTTCAGGCCGGTGAGGACTTCACCATCGTCGAGGTCAACGGCGCGGGTGCCGAATCGACCCACATCTGGGACAGCCGAACCCGGCTGATCGACGCTTACCGCGCCCTGTTCCACCAGTTCAGCCTGCTGTGGCGGATCGGTGCCGCCAACCGGGCGCGCGGTTTTCGCCCGGAAAGCTGGCGGGTCTTCCTCGCCCGCCGCCGCCGTGAACTCGACGCGACGCCGGCCTACCCGCCCACGGCATGATCCCCGGCAGCGATGTTCCGCCGGGAATGACGGCGGTCAACTGGCGAACGCATCCGCACGCGCCCTGGGCGTTTCGCAACGTCGCCGCCTTCCTGCCCCACGCGGTCGTGCGCGCCGGGGGCGCGGCACGTCCCCTGCCCGCCGGCCGCCCGCTCGCGGTGCCAGCCGGCATGGACGAGTTCCTCGCGGCGACCCACGCCGACGGCTTCTTCGTAGTCGACCAAGGCCGCGTCGTCTTCAGCCGGTACATCGAAGGCATGGGCGAGGGGCAGCGCCATCTCGCCTTCTCGGTGACGAAGGCGCTGGTCGGCATCGTTGCCGAGCGCTTGATCGACGTGGGGGGCATCGCCGCCGATGCCCGCGCGGGGGACGTCGCCGATCTGGCGGGAACGGCGTTCGCCGACGCGACGCTGCGCGACCTTCTCGACATGATCGATGGGGTGCCGTTCGACGAGACCTATGCCGACGCCAGCGCCGACATCCACGCCTATTCGCGCCATTTCTGGGGCACGGGCGAAGGCGGCGTCCTTACCGCGCTGCGCCGTCTGCCGCCGCGTGTGGCGCGACGCGGCTTCGCCTATCGCACACCGGTGTTCGACGTCATCGGGATCATGCTGGCGGCGGCAACCGGCGAGCCGATCGAGGCGCTGATGAGCGCGCTCGTCTGGCAGCCATGCGGCGCGGCGGACGATGCGCATTGGGTTCTCGACACCGGGGGGCGTGCGATCGCCTCGGCGGGCTTTGCCTGCACCCTGCCCGATCTCGCGCGTGTCGGCCTGTGGCTCGCCGAACGACGCGACGCGGCCATCGCCCGCATTGCCGCCGGCGGCGATCGTGCCGCCTTTGCTGCGGCCGACCAGCCGACGCGGCCCGGCTTCAGCTATCGGAGCGGCTGGTGGATCGACCATCCGACCGGGGCCTGGAACGCCCTTGGCGTCTTCGGCCAGCGGCTCCACGTCGCCCCCGACCGCGGCCTGGTCATCGCCCGCTTCGGCTCGCACCCGGTCGCAAGCAACGCCGCGACCGACGCCGAGCACGCGGCGATGTTCGACGCGATCGCCGTAGCGCTATCCTACCGCTAGTCGTCAGCCGCGGGCAGCAGCGAGCGCGCGACGAAGCTGGCCCTGCGGACCATCGCCGCTGAAGCCGGTGAACACCGCCGTCGGCTTGCGCATCGCATCATACACGTAGACGCGCGGAAGCGCGATGAGCAGCGCTCCGGTGATGCTGCGGAAGCTGCGCTCGCCACCGACGAAATAATCGAAGTCGCGGGCACCAGCGGCATCGAGGAAACGGTTGGCGTCAGCCGGGTTCAGCTTCTGGTCGACGTTGATGTAGATCAGGTTGAACGGCGGTTGCGATGGATCGTGGCGCAGGGCCGCGAGCGCCGCCGCCTCGACACGACATGGCACGCACCACGTCGCCCACAGGCTGACGATGGTCGGACGTCCGGCGACGACGCCCGTGTCGATCGGATGAACCGTGCCGCCGCGGTCGGGCAGGCTGAGCGCGGCCACCCGCTCGAATGGCGGAGCCTTGACGGTGCCGAACGCTTCGGTCGCGGCAAGACCGGCGATCAGCGCGACCGCCGCCGCGATGATGCCGAGAAGCAGCCGAACCCGTGACCTCATCCGAGCCATGAACCCACCCGATCTACGCCGCGCGGCAGACGCCGGCTCCCCATCCAAGCGCACGACGTGTATGCCCTCGCCATTCGAGACGCCATCCTATGATCATACGCGACCTAAGCACTTGTAGAAGAACTATGCAGCATCGTGTCGATCGGGTCCAACGCTGGATGTTGGCTGCGGCACGACACCGGTAAGCCCCTCGCTATCCCCCCAGAGCTTGGCGGCCAGCGCGGCGTCGTAGGAAAGGGCGGACGATCGTCGTTCGACCAGGCGGCCGCCCTTTGCCTGATAGTGCCGACCGCTCGCCGACCAACCCACCTCATCGAACACCAGGCGCGCCATAGCGTCGCCGGAACCCGCCACAGTGTTGAGCTGGATGCCCGCGAGCCCGAGCACCCGGCGGACCATGGTGGACGCCAGCAGCCCGCGCACGAGCGCCGGCGCTGTGCGCACCAAGCCGGTGTCGGGGGTCGGGCCCGGATCGAAGGCCGCAACCGAGAGCTCCGGGTGGCGGCGAGCGAGTTCGTAGGCGAACAGGATGTTGGCGAGCTTGGACGTCGTATAGCGCTTCATCCCCGACAAGCGCCGGGCGTCGTCCTCGCCGGGCAGTGCCAACGCTGTTGCGTCGATCGCGAGCGGCGGCGCGATGCGACCGTCATCCGCCGGGTCGTGCGTCCCGCTCGTCACCACCACGACCCGCGCAGGCGAGACGAACAGCGGCAGCACCAGTTGCGTGAAAAGGAACGTGCCGAGGTGATTGACCCCGAAGGTCAGTTCGAAGCCATCCCCGGTTCGCTGCATCGGTCCATGGACCTGCAGCCCGGCATTGTTGACCAAGGCCCGCAGCGGCGGCAGCTCGCCCGAGTCCAGGCGACGCGCGCACTCCTCCCCCGCCTTGCGGATGGACGTGAGGGAGGCGAGGTCCAGCTTCAATGTCGGGCAGCGGCGGCCGATATCCATCTCGATCCGCTCGGCCGCCGCCGCGAGTTTGGCTGGATCGCGCGCAGCGAGCAGCACGGTCCATCCGCCCGAGGCGGCAAGCGTCCCGGCGCAGCGCAGGCCGAGGCCCGAGGTCGCGCCAGTGACGATGACGGTCCGGGTCTCAGCGGCCACGGCTCGCGCCCTCGCGCTTGCCGCGCCAGCCGAGATGGGTGGCTCCGAAGGCCGTGCTGTATTTCAGGCCGTAGCCCATCAGTCGGTCGAACCCGATATGCGCGGCCCAGATAAGGGCGGGGCCGAGCAGCCCGGGCACGCCCGTCGCCCAACCGGCCAGCGCCAGCGTAGCGGGCGTGAGATAGGTGTGGCCGGCATTGTAGACGGCCGCACCAACCCGGCGGTTGGCGAGATAGCCGAGCATGGTGAGGTCGGGCAGCAGAAACAGCCCGGCAAACAGCGCCCAGCTTCCGCCGGTGCCGCGATAGGCGAGCACCGCCGCGGTCAGCGCGACCGCGCCTTCGAGGCGCAGCGTGGCGGCGACCGGGCCGGTGGCGGGACCGCCTGCGGAAGCTGGAGCAAGGCGCGAGGGTTCGGCGCGCGCGGGGGTCTCGAAGCGATCGTAGGTGGTGGCAGGCATCGGTCGGCTCCTTTGGTTGACGACGTCGACCTAAGCCGTGGCCGGCATGAACACGATTGATTAGAACCGTGCAGCCGCTGTACGCAAAAATATGTTCGCCCCGAACCTCGACTGGGACCTCTGCCGCTCGTTCCTCGCCGTGCTGCGCGAGGGTTCGCTGGCTGGTGCGGCGCGCCGGCTGGGCGTCGCACACCCGACGATCCGCCGCCATG
>JAFARM010000289.1 GCA_019245455.1 Sphingomonadaceae bacterium
ACCGCCGCCGCCTGAGAAGCCGCCGCCGTCCCCGCCGTCGCTGTCGCCGCCGCCGAAGCCGCCGCCGCCCGAGCCGCCCCAGTCGCTGCCGCCGCGGCGCTCCATCATGCTCGACGCCATGCCCCACAGGATCGCGGAGCCGATGCCCGACGAGCGGCTGCCGTAGCCGCCGTAGCCGCCCCCGCGCCGCAGCGCGGAGGCTGCCAGCCAGACGACGACGATGGCAAGCCAGACGAACGCGCCGGGCCCGACGGAACGGTGCCGGCGCGGCTGCTCCGCCTGCGCCTGCGTCGCGGTCGCCCGTGCAGCATCGGGCGGAGCGCTCAGCTGGGCGATCAGCGCATCCGTACCCACGGCGATGCCGCCCGGCAGGTCGCCGGCCTTGAAGGCGGGGAGGATTTTCTCCTGGATGATGACGCTGGTCAGCGCGTCGGTCAGCACCGGCTCGAGGCCGTAGCCGACCTCGATCCGGACCTTGCGATCGTTCGGCGCGACGATCAGGATCGCGCCGGTGTTCCTGCCCTTCTGGCCGATGCCCCAGGCGCGGCCCAGCCGATAACCGTAATCCTCGATCGGCTCGTCGCCGAGGGCCGGGATCGTCGCCACCACCAGCTGTGTGCCGGTCGCCGTCTCCAGTGCCGCGAGCTTCGCCGTCAGGTCGGCGACCATCGCCGGCGGCAGGACGTGCGCCGCGTCGACGACGCGCCCCATCAGCGGCGGGAACTGAAGCGTGTTCGCGCGCGCCCCCCATGCCGCCAGCAGCGCCAGCAGCGCCAGCAGCAGGAGGAACGCGCGCGGCAGCCGGAGGCTGGCGAGGCTCAGAACTTCACCGTCGGCGCGGTCTCGGCTCCCGCCGTCGTCGCCTTGAACGGCACCAGCGGCTTCGCGCCATAAATGACCTTGGCCCCGATCAGCGCCGGAAAGGTGCGGATCGTCGTGTTATAGTCCTGCACGGCGGTGTTATAGTCCTGGCGGGCGATGGTGATGCGGTTCTCCGTCCCCTCGAGCTGCGACTGCAGCGCCATGAAGTTGGCGTTCGACTTGAGGTCGGGGTACGCCTCCTGCAGCGGCCGCAGCTGCGTCAGCGCCGCCGAGACGTGGTTCTGCGCCTGCTCGTAGGCGGCGACCTTAGCCGGGTCCTTCAGGTCGTCGTCGGACAAATGGATGGCGGTCGCCGACGCCCGCGCCTGCGTCACGCCGACCAGCACGTCCTTCTCCTGCTTGGCATAGCCCTGGACGGTGGCGACGAGGTTGGGGATCAGGTCGGCGCGGCGCTGGTACTGGTTCTCGACCTGCGCCCACGCCGCCTTGGCGGCTTCCTCCTTGGTCGGGATGGTGTTGACGCCGCAGCCGGCGACGGCGAGCGCAAGGGCGGCGGGGACAGCGAGGCGGTGGAAGCGCGTCATCAAGGTCTCCGTTAAAGGCTGCTTCGCCAGTACCCAAAAGGCTGGCGGGCGGCTATAGAATAGGGTGTGTTGCAGCGGCATAACAGGGGGGTCCGCCATGCTTCGTGAATTCCGTGCCTTCATCGCCCGGGGGAACGTCCTCGACCTCGCCGTCGCCGTCATCATCGGCGCGGCGTTCGGCAAGATCGTCAGCTCGCTGACCGACGACCTCATCATGCCGGTCGTCGGCTTCCTGACCGGCGGCGCCGACTTTTCCAGCCACTTCGTCCTCTTGGGGCCGGTGCCGGCGCACTACACCGGCAGCCCGACCGACTATGCCGCGCTGAAGAAGGCCGGCGCGGCGCTGTTCGGCTGGGGCGAGTTCCTGACCGTCGTCCTCAACTTCCTGATCGTCGCCTTCGCCATCTTCCTCATCGTCCGCGCGGCGAACAAGTATCTGGCAAAGACGATGGCGGCGATGAAGGCCGAGGCCGCCGTGCCGCCCGACGTCGTCGTGCTGAACGAAATCCTCGCCGAGCTGAAGAAGCGGCCGCTCGCCTAGTTCCTCCCCGGAACGGGGAGGGGGACCGCGCGGCTTCTTCAGCCGCGTGGTGGAGGGGCCGGCCTCCGCGTGGCAGCGGTTCGTCGCGTGGCGAGCGACCCCTCCGTCACCGCTTCGCGGTGCCACCTCCCCGTTCCGGGGAGGAGCTTATGCCGGGTACGCCCTGACCGTCGTCGGCACCAGCGTCACCTGCGCTCCCGTCGTCGCCGCTACGTCGAGGGGCGCGGCGACGTCGATGACGCGGCCGTCGGCGAGCGCGCACTCGACCGATGCCAGCGCGGCGGTATGCGCAACGCGGCGGACGGTCGCCGCCAGCCCCGGCTCACCGGCGGCGGCGAGGTGGAACTCGTGCGGGCGGACGAAGGCGACGCCGCGGCCGTCGGCTGCGGTCGGCGCGGCGTTGGCCAGGCGCACGCCGGCGATCTCGACTCCGCCCCCGCTCAGCCGGCAGTCGAAGCGCGTCGCGTTGCCGATGAAGTCGGCGACGAAGGCGGTCGCCGGGCGGTTGTAGACGGCGTCCGGCGTGTCGACCTGCTCGATGCGGCCGGCGCTCATCACCGCGACGCGGTCGGCGAGGTCGAGCGCCTCGTCCTGGTCGTGGGTGACGAAGATCGAGGTCAGCCCCATCGTCTCGTGGACGCCGCGCAGCCAGCGGCGCAGGTCGTTCCTGACCTTGGCGTCGAGCGCGCCGAACGGCTCGTCCAAGAGCAGCACGGTCGGGTCGACGGCGAGCGCGCGGGCAAGCGCGACGCGCTGCCGCTGCCCGCCCGACAGCTGCGCCGGGAAGCGCCGGCCGAGGCCCGGCAGCTGGACGAGCGCCAGCAGCTCGTCGACGCGGGCCCGGATCGCCGCCGGGCTCGGCCGGTCGCGCCGCGGGCGCACCGTCAGGCCGAAGGCGATGTTGTCGGCGACGCGCATATGGCGGAACAGCGCGTAGTTCTGGAAGACGAAGCCGACCCGCCGCTCGCGCGCCGGCCGCCCGGCGACGTCCTCGCCGCCGAAGCTGACGGTGCCGGCGTCGGGGAAGTCGAGGCCGCCCAAGATGCGCAGCAGCGTCGTCTTGCCCGATCCCGACGGGCCGAGCAGCGCCAGGAACTCGCCCGGCCGCACGTCGAGGTCGACGCGGTCGAGCGCGAGCTGGTCGCGGAAGCGCTTGGTCAGGCCCTTGACCGCG
This sequence comes from Sphingomonadaceae bacterium, assembly GCA_019245455.1. GTDB lineage: Bacteria > Pseudomonadota > Alphaproteobacteria > Sphingomonadales > Sphingomonadaceae > Polymorphobacter_B. Next base: position 3,122 of record JAFARM010000289.1, read on the forward strand.
ACCGTCAATGCCCGGCCCCCGCCAGCTCGTCGCCGAAGCGCCATTCGAGCACCGACTTCGCCACCAGCGTCACCAGCGCGAGACCGGCAAGCAGCGAGGCGACGGCGAAGGCGGCGACATAGTTATACTCGTTGTACAGGATCTCGATGTGCAGCGGCAGCGTGTTGGTCAGCCCCCGGATGTGGCCGCTGACGACCGACACCGCGCCGAACTCGCCCAT
>JAFARM010000356.1 GCA_019245455.1 Sphingomonadaceae bacterium
AGATGATGAACAGCGGCGAGCCGATCACCGGGATCGAGAGCCGGCCGGCGAGGGCGGGGGGCAGCGACATCGGGCAGGCTCCTCAGGCGCCGAGCAGGGATTTGAGCGGCACGCTACTGTCTGCCAGCAGCGATGGGTCGGGGGCAAGTCCCGCCAGGCCCGCCTCGACCAGCGCCTTGCCCTGGACGAAGTCGCGCGCGGCGTTGATGCAGTCGAGCGCGATCACCCGCCCGGCGCGGAGATAGACGAGGCTCCACGCGCGGCTGGCGGGGTCGCCGCGAACGATCGCCGCATCGTGCCCCGCCGACAGGCCGACCGTCTGCAGCTTGAGGTCGTACTGGTTCGACCAGAACCACGGCACGGCGCGGTACGGCGCGGGCTGGCAAAGGATGACGCCGGCGGCGACCTTGGCCTGGTCGATCGCGTTCTGCACCGACTCCAGCCGGATGCCGGCGCGGTCGGCGTAGGGGTTGGTATGGTGCGCGCAGTCGCCGATGGCGAGGACGTGCGGCAGCGAGGTGCGGCAATGGTCGTCGACCTCGACGCCGTTGGAGGTGGCAGCCCCGGCGGCGGCGAGCGCCTCGACCGCGGGGATCAGGCCGATGCCGACGATCACGACCTGCGCCGGCACGCGGCCGCGGTCGGTCTCGACCCCGGCGACGCGGCCGGCTGCGGCGTCGATCGCGTCGATGCGGACGTTCAGCCGCACGTCGACGCCGTGCGCGCGGTGCTCGGCCTCGTAGAAGCGGCTGACCGGCTCGCCGGCGACGCGGCCGAGGACGCGGTCCTGCGCCTCGAGCACGGTGACGCGCTTGCCCGCCTTGGACAGGACCGCGGCCGCCTCAAGGCCGATGTAGCCGCCGCCGACGATCGCCACCTCGGTCGCGCCGGCAAGGTCGGCCGTCAGCCGGTCGACGTCGGCGCGGCTGCGGATGGCGTGAACGCCAAGCAGCTCTGCCCCTGGCACCGGCAGCCGCCGCGGATGGCCGCCCGCTGCCCAGATCAGCGTACCGTAACCAAGGGTCGACCCCGCCGCCGTCGTCACGCAGCGGGCGGCGGCATCGACGCCGATGACCTGTTGTCCCAGAAGCAGCGCGACGTTGCGCTCGGCCCAGAACGCCAGCGGGCGCAGCGCCAAGCGGTCGGCGGGCTTCTCGCCGGCGAGATAGTCCTTCGACAGCGGCGGGCGCTCGTAGGGCGGATCGGCCTCCTCGCCGACGATGGTGATGGAGCCGGTGAAACCACCCTGGCGCAGGCTGATCGCCGCCTGCGCGCCCGCTTGTCCGCCGCCGACGATCAGAACGTCGTGGACCATGCACGTCCTTCGTCGGCGAAGATGGCGACATCGGCGGGCACCCCGTCGCCGACGAGGCCGCGGTACATCCCCGACGTGGTGAAAGTCAGCACCGGCAACCCGTCGCGGCCGATCGCGATGACGCCGCCGGCACCGCCGGCGGCGCGGATCGCCGTCAGCACCGTGCGTGCGGCCGCGCCGAGCGGCTCGCCCCCGAGCCGCACCCGCGCACCGATCTCGTGTCCGGCGACCGCGCGCAGGAAGTCCTCGCCCGATCCCGTCGCCGACACCGCGACGTGGTCGTCGGCGAAGGTGCCGGCTCCGATCACGGGTGAATCGCCGATGCGGCCCCACTTCTTGCCGGTGACGCCGCCGGTCGAGGTCGCTGCCGCCAGCCGTCCCTCCCGGTCGCGCGCCACCGCGCCGACGGTGCCGTACTTCATCGCCCGGTCGAAGGTCGCGCCGGCCTCGTGCCACTGCCGCCGGCGCTCGTCGGTCATGAACCAGTCGTTCGCCACCTGCTCCAGCCCCGTCGTCAGGGCAAAGGCATCGGCCCCGACGCCGGCGAGCATGACGTGCGGCGTCCGCTCCATGACCGCGCGGGCGAGCGCCACCGGGTGACGGGTACGGGTGACGCGGGCGACCGCACCGGCGCGGCTGCTCGCCCCGTCCATGATCGCCGCGTCGAGCTCGACCGTGCCGTCGGCGGTGAACACCGCGCCGCGCCCGGCATTGAACGACGGCGCGTCCTCCAGTGTCGCGACTGCTGCGGCGACGGCGTCGAGCGCACTGCCGCTGCCTGCCAGCACTGCCGCGCCCGCGTCGAGCGCGGCGCGCAGCCCGGCGCGCGTCGCCGCGTCGGCAGCTGCGTCGAGGTTCGCGCGCGTCATGCCACCGGCTCCGCCGTGGATGGCGAGCGACCAGGCAGGAGCGGCGGCGGGCATCTCCGGTTGGTAGCGGCTGCGGCGGAGGCGGGCAATCCGCTGTCCTACACGCGGACGATCGGCTATGATCCGTGGGCGTGAAGGGGAGGAGCGGGTGGCGTCAGACGGATACCAAGCGGCAGGCGGCGGCAGGCGGCGCACGCGCCGCGCCGGCTGCGCGCTGGGCGGAGCGGCGGGCGTGAAAAAACCGTCACCGACGTGAACTTCGTGAACTTCGTGCCGATGCCCGCGGCCGGCCTGCATGAAAACACCGGTCGCAGTGTGAACTTCGTGTCAACTTCGGCGCCGGGTGAGCCGTTGACCGCGGGGCGAGGGCGCGACTATATCGCGCCTCCCGCGGCTGCGGGGCGGCCCGGCGGAGTAGCTCAGTTGGTTAGAGCACGGGAATCATAATCCTGGGGTCGGGGGTTCAAGTCCCTCCTCCGCTACCGCCCGACCGGGGAGACGCACCCGTGACCGCCGCCGACATCGACCCCATCTTGCTCGATCTCGTCGAGCGCGATCCCGCCGCTGCCGCAGCCGCGTTCGGCGATGCCTTCGGCCGTACCGGCTTCGCCATCGTCGCCGACCACGGTATCCCTGACGATGTGGTCGTCCGCGCCATGCTGGCGACCCGCGCCCTGTTCGCCTTGCCCGACGCCGTCAAGGACCGCTACGTCGTCCCCGGTGGACGCGGGCAGCGCGGGCTGACGCCGTTCGGCACCGAGGTCGCCAAAGGTGCGACGCGCTCCGACCTGAAGGAGTTCTGGCACGTCGGGCGCGACCTTGCCCCCGGCAATCCGCTCGGCATCGCGATGGCGACCAACCTGTGGCCGGCCGAAGTTCCGGGCTTCCGTGAGGCGGTGAGCGCATTATACTCGGCCTTCGACACGGTCGGCCAGCGCATCTTGCGCGCGATCGCGCTCCACCTCGGGCTTGCCGCCGACTTCTTCGTCGAACCGACGCGCAATGGCGATTCGATCCTGCGCCTCCTCCATTATCCGCCGGTCGAAGGACAGCCGGCAGCGACCCGTGCCGAGGCGCACGAAGACATCGACGTCATCACCTTGTTGCTCGGGGCCGAGGAAGCGGGGCTTCAGCTCCTGTCGCGCGACGGTGAGTGGCGCGATGTCGCAGCGCCGCCAGGAACGCTGGTGTGCAACATCGGCGATATGCTGGCGCGGCTGACCAATCTCCGCCTGCCCTCGACCTCGCATCGCGTCGTCAACCCGATGCCGGAGCGGGCCCGTTACGCGCGTTACTCGACGCCGTTCTTCCTGCACTTCCGCGCCGACTATCTGATCGAGGCGCTGCCCGGTTGCTGCGGCCCCGATGATCCGCCGCCGCTGCCGCCGATCACTGCCGGCGACCTGCTCGCCGAGCGGCTGCGGGAGATCGGCTTTGCCTAAGCCTCAGCCACTCGCCGCTCCAGCGAGGACGTAGGCAACGACAACCCCGGCGACGACCCCGGTGACGACCCCGCCCGTCCAGACCAAAGTTCGGCGCATGGCGGCGCTCCGGATCAGTCGTCCTACCGTTTCAGTTCCGCGCATGGCACGGGTTGTGCAACCTCTATGCCAAAGGATTGGGAACTGCTAAGATACTGGAAAGTAAAGTGTGCTCACTTTGCTTCGTTAACCTAGTGTAAGGTCAGCCGACACCGGCGTGTAACACGCGGCGACGAACGTCAGCCCCTCGGGCGGCGCATTGAGGCCAAGCGCGCGACGGTCGCGCACGGCGAGCGCGACGGCAAGCTTGTCCGCCGACCAGCGACCTTCGCCGACCAGCTTCAGGCAGCCGACCATCGCCCGCACCTGGTGGTGGAGGAACGACCGGGCCGCCGCCTCGACGACGATCGCCTCGCCGTGGCGGGCGACCTCGAGCCGGTCGAGCGTCTTGACCGGGCTCGCCGCCTGGCAGTGGACCGAGCGGAAAGTGGTGAAGTCGTGCCGGCCGACGAGCACCTGCACCGCCGCGTGCATCGCCGCCGCATCGAGCGCGATGGGAACGTGCCACGCCCGGCCGCGGTCGAGGACCAGCGGCGCGCGGCGGTTGACGACGCGGTAGCGGTACGTCCGCCGTGTGCAATCGAAGCGGGCGTGGAAGTTCGGCGCGGCCTCGACGCAATCGACGACCGCGACCGGCGCGGGCCGCAGGTGGGCGTTGACCGCGCTCATCAGGCGAAAGGCGGTCATCGGGCAGCTGAGGTCGAGGTGCGCGACTTGCCCCTCGGCATGGACGCCCGCGTCGGTGCGGCCGCAGCCGGTGACGGTCGCCGCCTCGCCGGTGGCGGCGAGCACGGCCGCCTCCAGTGCCCCCTGAACGCTCGGCCCATGGTCCTGCCGCTGCCAGCCCATGAACGGCGCGCCATCGTACTCGACCGTCAGCTTGAAGCGCGTCATGCCGCCGGCTCGGGCAGCGCGAGCCGGGTGCCGGCGGGGATCGCCCAGCCGTTGAGCAGCGCTGCCGTCGCCATCGCCGGCTTGCCCGCGCGCTGGACGAGCGTCGGCCGGATCGCGCCCTCGCCGCAGGCGATCGTCATGCGCGCGTCGACGACGGTGCCCGGCACGCCGCCGCTCGCGACGACCTCGGCTGCGAGCAGCTTCAGCCGCTCGCCGCCGATGGTGACGAACGCGCCGGGGGCCGGGTTGAAGGCGCGGATCGCCCGCTCGACCTCGACCGCCGGACGGGTCAGGTCGAGCGCGGCCTCGGCCTTGTCGACCTTGGCGGCGTAGGTCACGCCGTCCGCTGGCTGCGGCTCCGGCGTCAGCGCGTCGAGTCGGGCGAGCGCCTCGACGATCAGCCGCGCCCCCATCGCGCCGAGCTCCGCGGTCAGCTCGCCCGCGGTTTTGGCGGCGATCGGCGTCGCCTCGACAAGGAACATCGGCCCGGTGTCGAGCCCGCGCTCCATGCCCATGATCGTCACGCCGGTGGTCGCGTCGCCCGACATGATCGCCCGCTGGATCGGTGCCGCCCCCCGCCAGCGCGGCAGCAGCGAGGCATGGATGTTGAGGCAGCCGCGCGCCGGCGCATCGAGGATCGCCGCCGGCAGGATCAGGCCGTAGGCGGCGACGACCGCCACCTCCAGCCCCAGCGCGGCGAAGGCCGCGCGGTCGGCGTCGGCCTTGAAGTTGACCGGCGTCCGCACCTCCAGGCCGAGCACCTCGGCACGGCGATGGACGGCCGACGTCTGCAGCGCCTTGCCCCGGGCCGCCGGCCGCGGCGGCTGGGTATAGACCGCCGCCACCTCGTGCCCCGCCGCGTCGAGCGCGTCGAGCGCGGGCACGGCGAAGGCCGGAGTTCCCATGAAGGCGAGGCGCATGGCGCTCCGGCTAGGGGGTCGCGGCCGCGGGGGCAATGCCCCAGGCCGGGCGGAAGTCGGGTGCGGTGGCGATCAGCGCGGCCCAGGCGGGTGTGATGCGCAGCGGCCCGGCGGCGGCGACGAAGCGGCTATGGCGGCCGAAGCGGTCGAGCGGCCGGCCGCAGCGGAAGCAGGTCGCGCTTGCCGTGCCGTCCGATAGCCGACGGACCGGGCCGCGCGCCGGGTCGGACGAGAGGAGCGGGGTCAGCAGGTCGATCGTCTCGCCAAAGGCAGCCAGCGGCAGGACCGCCCGGCTGGCGGCGAAGGCGACCTCGACCTCCTGCACGGCGCGGTTCAGCGCCCCGCACTCGCGCCCCCAGCAGGTTCCGACGGCACCGTGCACCGTGACCTGCGCCGCGGCTCCCTCGCGGATGCCGAAGGTCAGCCGCCGGGCGAACACGGCGGCCAGCGCCTCGACAGCGGGAAGGCCGAGGATGGTCAGGCCGCGGCTGAGGGTGCCCTCGACGCGAAGCGCCGGCACTTCGGCGTCGCGCAGGACCCCCGGCCGACGGAACAGCCACAGGGCGCGCACCCCGCTGGCGGCATAGCGTGCCTGCCGCGCCCGCGTCGTCGCGTCATCCTGCGGCGACCACTGCACCTCGATCGCGACGCGGGCGCTGCCGCGGCTGGCGAGCACGTCGGCGCGCCACGGTTCGCCGCCCGGCGTCGTGCCGGCGACTTCGGCCTCCGCCTCCCACTCGGCGGCGCGGGCGGCGGCGATGGCGAGCGCCTTCAGGTGGAGGTGCTCGGCACTCTCGTCGCCCGAGGCGCAGCCGCCCAGCGCCAGGTGGGCGAAGAAGCGCGTGCCGAGCCGCGACGTCTTGAGCATCAGCGGCGCGCCGCAGCACAGCGCCCGCAGGTGCCGCTGCTCGCGGTTCCCCGCGCTGAGCGCCGCCCACTCGGCCGCGCTCAGCCGCGAGGCGTCGAGGCTGCGGCCGGCATCGTCGAGGCAGCGAAGGGGCAGGTCGGGTCCTCTTGAGTGCGGTCCGGCGGCGCGCCATATCCATACGCCATGGCCTCCCCCGAAATCGATGCCCTGACGCAGGCGCTCGCCCGCCTGCCCGGCCTTGGTCCGCGGTCGGCGCGGCGGGCGGTGTTGCACCTCTTGAAACGGCGCGAGACGGCGCTGACACCGCTGATCGCCGCCCTGCAGACGGTGGCGGCGCGGCTGGCGACGTGCGAGCGGTGCGGCAACGTCGACACCGCCAGCCCCTGCGCCATCTGCACCGACCCGCGCCGCGACGCCGCCTCC
>JAFARM010000397.1 GCA_019245455.1 Sphingomonadaceae bacterium
GTGTCGATGCGCGCTGCCGGCCAGCGGGCGCGCTCGAGCGCGTCGGACAACATCCGGAAGCGCATCGGACTGTTGAGTTCGGCGACCATGTTGAACACGTCGGGGCCTTCGCTGGGCGCGGCGATGCCCTTATCGCGCCGATCCTCGAAGAACTTCTTCTGGGCGGCGCGTGCCTTGTCGTCGATGACGACCGTGCTCAGCATCCCGTCCGTGCCGATGCCGACGTGGTCTTCGCCGGCGACATCAACCGCGTGCGCCATGTGACGGTTCAGGTCCGACGTCGTCGGCTTGCCGCCCGGTACCAGGAACGGCATCCAGTAGATGCCGACGACTCCGCCCTTGTCGGCACACGCCTTGAGCGCGGCGCTGTCACGCGCCGGACGCCGATAGCGCCGCGGCCACGGCGACGAACTCCGCGACCGAGAGCGTCTCGGCGCGGCGGGCGGGGTCGATACCCGCCGCGGTGAGGGCATCGATACCGCCGGGGAGCGCGCGGAGGCTGGCGCGCAGCATCTTGCGGCGCTGGCCGAAAGCGGCGGCGGTCAGGCGTTCGAGCGCGGCCACCGGGATGGCCGCCAGGGGCGCGGTGGGAACGATATGGACGACGGCCGAGGTCACGCTCGGCGGCGGAACGAACGCCTGGCGCGGCACCTCGAACGCGATGCGCGGCCGGCTGCGCCACTGGGCGAGGACGGCCAGCCGACCATAAGCGACGCTGCCGGGCGCGGCGACGATGCGCTCGGCGACTTCCTTCTGGAACATACACGTCACGCTCGCCCACCACGGCGGCCACGGGCCGGTCAGCCACCGGATGAGAAGCGCGGTGCCGATGTTGTAGGGCAGGTTGGCAACGACGTGCGCGCCCGCGCCGACCAGCGCCGCCTCGTCCTGCGCCATCGCGTCGCCGGCGACGACCGTCAGGTGGTCGCCGGTGACGGCCGCGAGCTCGGCGAGCGCCGGCAGGGTGCGCGCGTCGCGCTCGACCGCCGTGACCCGCGCGCCGGCGCGAAGCAGGGCACGGGTCAGCCCGCCGGGACCGGGGCCGACCTCGTAGACGCGCGCGCCGGCAAGCGGACCGGGCACGCGGGCGATCCGGTCGAGCAGGTTGCCGTCGAGCAGGAAGTTCTGTCCCAGGCTCTTCTTCGCGGCGAGGCCGTGCGCGGCGATGACCGCGCGCAGCGGCGGCAGGCCGTCGAGCGTCACCCCTGGCCGCGCCGGGTCGCCGCCTCGCCCGCCAGACGGATCGCGGCGATCATCGCGTCGGGCGACGCCACGCCCTTCCCGGCGAGGTCGAAGGCGGTGCCGTGGTCCGGCGAGGTGCGGACGATCGGCAAGCCCAGGGTGACGTTGACGCCGTCGTCGAAGTGCAGCGCCTTCAGGGGGATCAACGCCTGATCGTGATACATACACAGCGCCGCGTCATAGCCGGCGCGCGCCGTGGCGTGAAACATCCCGTCCGCCGACAGCGGGCCGACCGCGTCGATGCCGCCGGCGCGCAGTGCCTCGACCGCGGGCGCGATGACGTCGATCTCCTGCCGGCCGAGCGTCCCGTTCTCGCCGGCGTGCGGGTTCAGCCCGGCGACCGCGAGGCGCGGCTCGGCGATGCCGAAGTCGCGCTGCAGCCCGCGCGCGACGACGCGGCCGCGGGCGACGATCAGGTCGGTGGTCAGCGCCGCCGGCACTTTCTCGAGCGGCAGGTGGATCGTCACCGGCACCGTCCTGAGCGTCGGGCCGGCAAGCATCATCGCCACATTCGCCGCCGCCATGCCACAGCGCTCGGCGATGAACTCGGTCTGGCCGGGGTGGGTGAAGCCGATCGCGTAGAGCTGGTTCTTCGCCACCGGCGCGGTGACGACGCCCGCGGCGCTGCCGGTGCGGGCGAGGCCGACGGCGAGCTCCAGACTGTCGAGCGCGCAGCGCGCGCCGGGCAGGTTCGGCGCGCCGGGGACGATCTCGCCGGGATCGTCGACCTGAACCAGCGGCAGCGCGTGCGGGAACATCGCCGCCGCGTCACCCGGCGTGCCGAGGACGACGATCGGCCCGTCCCATACCGCCTTCAGCGCGCGCAGGTCGCCGATGGCGAAGAACGCCGGCAGCCGCCGCACCGCGCGCTGCTCCCACGCCCGCGCGACGATCTCGGGCCCGATGCCGGCGGGATCGCCGAGGGCGACCGCGAGCGGTTGGATCGGCAGGGTCACATCGCGGCTAACGGTAATCGACGACGGCGTCGCGACGCAGGTCGCGCAGGTA
>JAFARM010000072.1 GCA_019245455.1 Sphingomonadaceae bacterium
GCCCCGGTCGTCGCGGTCGACGCGGACAGCAATGCCGATCATCTGCGCGCCAACACGCTGACGTCGTTCGCGCCCAACCTGACCGACGCCGCCAAGTTCAGCTTCACCGCCCCCGGCCAGATCGGAACCGGCGCGCGGATGTCGACGGCCGAGCGCGCCTTCCACTTCACGCCGTCGGGCAAGATCGACAGCCGCCGCGCGTTCAGCATCGGCGTCACCTCGCGCGTCACGGCCCCGGTCGCCGACACGACGCGTGCCGCCGCCGTTCCGCTCGAGGTCGCATCGACGGCCCCGGCGGCGTACAACGTCGACCTTGCCGTCGGCTGGCGCAACTTCGCCGTGTCGGGCGGCTATGGCCGGGCGGACACCGCCGACACGCTGCCGCAGGCGCTGTCGCTGTCGCTCAGCCCCCGGCGCGAGGCGCTCGACGCCGGCGTCAGCTATCGCGGCGCGAGCTGGAAGACGAGCCTGCAGATCGCCGCCGAGGAAGGTCCGCCGCTGCTGCTCGGCGGCCTGACGCCGTCGCCGTCGCTGACCGAGCGACGTTACTCGGTCGAGGTCGGCGGGGCGTACTCGCTGACGCCGCGCCTGTCGGTGCTCGGCGGCGTCAAGTACAAGGAACTGCTGACGCCGACCGATCCGCTGCGCCGCGATCAGGCCGTGTATCTCGGGACCGCCTTCACCTTCTAGTCGCGTCGCGTTTGGCCTCGGCTGACGGAAATCGATGATGCGTGTGATCGCCCTGCTTGCGCTTGGGTGCGCCGTTCCCGCGGCCGCGGCCGGGCGCTGGCACCCGCCCGCTGCGCCGCACGCGCCCGTATCGTACGAGGCGGAGAACGCCGCCCTGCCGCCGCCGCAGCCGGGCGCGGCGCGGGTCGTCTTCATCGGCGACTCGATCACCTTCGGCTGGAAGAAGTACGAGCCGCAGCGCTTCGCCGACGGCACGTGGATCGACCGCGGCATCGCTGCCCAGACGTCGACGCAGATCGCCGCGCGGCTCGACGCCGACGCCCTCGCGCTGAAGCCGACCGTCGTCCACATCCTCGCCGGCGCCTGCGACATCGAAAAGGGCGACGCCTTCGTGCCGGAGGAGACGGTCGCCACCGTCGCCGCCATGGCCGGCCGGGCGCGGACGGCAGGCGCGAAGGTGGTCATCGGCTCGGTCCTGCCGGCGATCGACTATCCGTGGCGCAGCGGGGTCATGCCCGCACCCAAGGTGGCGGCGCTCAACCAGGCGCTGAAGGCGATGGCGGACGCGAACCACTATGTCTTCGCCGATTACTACGCTGTCCTCGTCGGCCCCGACGGCGGAATGCGCGCCGGCCTCGCACGCGACGGGGTCCACCCGCTCGCCGTCGGCTACCGGCTGATGGACCCCGTCGCCGATGCCGCCATCGCCGCCGCACAGGCGAACTGACCCGCCGCTGGCCGAGGACACCGCGCGCCCCTATAGCGGTCGGCAATGCCGCCCGAACCCGCCGATCGCCTGAACGCTGTCCGAAACGCCATCGACCGGGCCGCCCGTCGCGCCGGCCGCGACGGCGACGTCGAGCTGATCGCCGTGTCGAAGACGCAGCCGGCGGAGGCGATCGCACCGCTGATCGCCGCCGGGCAGACCAGCTTCGGCGAGAACCGGGTGCAGGAGGCGGCGGCGAAGTGGCCGGCGCTGATCGCCGCGCACCCGCACCTCCGCCTCCACCTGGTCGGGCAGCTGCAGTCGAACAAGGCGCACGACGCGGTCGCGCTGTTCGACGCGATCCACAGCGTCGACCGACCGAGCCTCGTCGACGCGCTCGCCGCGGCGATGGCCGCGACCGGCCGGCGGCCCGACTGCTTCGTCCAGGTCAACATCGGTGCCGAGCCGCAGAAGGGCGGTGTCGCGCTCGGCGATCTTGCCGCACTTCTCGACCGCGCCCGCGGCCTGCCCGTCGTTGGGCTGATGGCGGTGCCGCCGGCGGGGATCGAGCCCGCGCCCTTCTTCGCCCTGCTCGCCAAGCGGGCGCGCGAACACGGCCTCAGCGGGCTCAGCATGGGAATGTCGGACGACTATGAGACGGCGGTCGAGCTCGGCGCGACGTGCGTCCGTGTCGGGACGGCCCTGTTCGGCGCGCGTGCCAGCGGCTAAAGCGGCCGCAATCGTGGGGAGAGAAACATGAAAGCCATCCTGCTCGCCGGTGCCGCGCTGCTCGCGTCCGCCGCTGCTGCTGCCGAGAACCCGATCCTGGCACCCTGGACTGGGCCTTACGGCGGCGAGCCGAATTTCGCCACGGTCAGGGTCGCCGATTTCAAGCCCGCGCTCGAGACGGCGATGGCGATGGAGCAGAAGGAGATCGACGCGATTGCCAACAACCCCGCGCCGCCGACCTTCGACAACACGATCGTCGCGATGGAACGCGCCGGCGACGCCCTGACGCGCGCGCAGACCCTGTTCTTCGGCGTCTGGTCGTCGAACCTGAAGACGCCCGAAGTCGCCGCCGTCGAGACCGAGATGGCGCCCAAGCTGTCGGCGTTCGGCGACGCGATCACCCAGAACCCGAAGCTGTTCGCGCGAATCGACGCCGTCTATGCCTCGCCCGACAAGGCGAAGCTGACGCCCGAGCAGCAGCGCCTCGTCTGGGTCTACTGGAAACGCTTCACCCAGCAGGGGGCGAAGCTGTCGCCGGCCGACAAGAAGACGTTCGCCGCCAACAACGAGCGGCTGGCGGTGCTCTACGCCAAGTTCGCCCAGAACGAACTCGCCGACGAAGAAAACTACATCCTCGTCCTCGACCGGCCGGAGCAGCTGAAGGGGCTGAGCCAGGCGCAGGTCGCCGCCGCGGCGGCCGAAGGCGTCAAGCGGGGGCAGCCGGGCAAGTGGCTGATCGCCAACACGCGCTCGGCGATGGAGCCGTTCCTGACCTACGCCGACGACCGCGCGAGCCGTGAGAAGGGGTTCCGGATGTGGACCATGCGCGGCGACAATGGCGGGGCGACCGACAACAACGCCATCGTCACCGAGATCCTGCAGCTGCGCGCGGCCAACGCCAAGCTGATCGGCTACCCGACCTTCGCCCACTGGGTGCTGTCCGACCGCATGGCGAAGACGCCCAAAACCGCGATGGCGCTCGAGCTCGCGGCGTGGAAGCCGGCCGTGGCGCAGGTCCACAAGGACGTCGCGGTCATGCAGGCGGTGGTCGATGCCGAGACCAAGGCCGGCCAGCACGCGGCGTTCCGCATCGCCCCGTGGGACTATCGCTACTACGCCGAGAAGGTGCGCAAGGCGAAGTACGACCTCGACCTCAACGAGGTGAAGCCGTACCTCCAGCTCGACCACGTCCGCGAGGCGATGTTCTTCGCCGCCGGCAAGGTCTACGGCTTCACCTTCACCAAGGTCGAAGGCCTGCCGGTCTTCCACCCCGACGTGACCGTGTACGAGGTCAAGGACCGCGATGGGAAGCACCGCGGCCTGTGGTACTTCGACCCCTATGCCCGTGCCGGCAAGAACTCGGGCGCATGGATGAACGCCTATCGCGAGCAGTCGACCTTTGACGGCGCGGTGCCGACGATCGTTTCGAACAACGCCAACTTCATCAAGGGAACGGACGGGCAGCCGACGACGCTGTCGTTCGACGACGCGCGGACGATGTTCCACGAATTCGGCCACGCGCTCCACGGGCTCAACTCGGCCGTCACCTATCCGATGCTGTCGGGGACGAACACGGTGCGCGACTTCGTCGAGTTCCCGAGCCAGCTGAACGAGAATTGGTTCACCACGCCCGAGGTTCAGCGCCTGCTGGTCAACGCCAAGGGCGAGCCGCTGCCGCAGGCGCTGGTCGACAAGATCAGGCGCGCGCAGACATTCAACGAGGCGTTCGGCGTCGTCGAGGCGCAGGCGTCGGCGATCGTCGACCTCGAACTCCACCTCGCCGGCTCGACCCCGATCGAGCCGCACGCGTTCGAGAAGAAGGCGCTCGCCGACCTCGGGATGCCGGCCGAAATCGTCATGCGGCACCGCATCCCGCAGTTCGGCCATGTCTTCGCGGGCGACGGCTATTCGGCGGGCTATTACGGCTATCTGTGGGCCGCCGTGCTCGACTATGATGCGTTCAGCGCCTTTACCGAGGCGGGCGGGCCGTACGATCCAGTCGTCGCCAAGCGGCTGCACGACACGATCACCAGCGTCGGCAACACCGTCGATCCGGCCGTCGCCTATCGCAACTTCCGCGGCCGCGATCCGAAGGTCGATGCGTACCTGCGCGCCAAGGGGTTCCCGGTGCCGGTGGCGGGCACCAACTAACGGGCGAAGGCGCGCCGGACGAGGGCAACGGCGGCGAGCGCCACGCCCGCCGCCGCCGTATCCGCGATCCAGTCGGCCCATTCGGCGTCGCGGGCGATAGCGGGGAGCGCTTGCAGCCCCTCGATCGCGCCGCCGAGCGCCGACAGCGCGGCAAGGACGGCGAGCAGCCGCGCGCGCGGCCACGCCCAGGCGGCGAGCACCGCCAGCGCGACGAAGGCGGCGATGTGGTTGACCTTGTCGCCGTGGCCGAGATCGGGCGCTTCGTTCCCCGGCACCAGCGCCGCGGCGAGGACGAAAGCGAGGACGGCAACGAACAGCCAGCGGCGGAGCGTCATCGGATCTCGATCCGGCTGTCGCGGCCTAGGTGCGGCAGCAGCGCCGCCAGCGCGTCGCGCGCGATCGCGACGCAGCCCTCGGTCGCACCCTCGCCCGCGCAGTGGAGGAAGATCGCGCTGCCCCGCCCCGCAACCGGCGGGGCGTCGTTCCAGCCGATGACGACGACGATGTCGTACAGCGCGTCGTCGCGCCACATCCGCTCGGCCGAGAAGGGGTGAGGGTGGGTGACGGCCCGATTATAGGCGGGGTCGGCCGGGTCGTCGGACCAGCCATCGTCGGGCCGGGTCCAGCGCCAAGCCAGGCCCGTCGCCGGCGGATCTAGGCCGCGATCCGGGCGCAGCCAAAGCTCGCGCAACGGGAACGACCCCATCGGCGTCGCGCCGTCGCCCTCGCGCTTGGCCGCCGCCGCGACCGCCCCGCCGCGGCCGATGCGGCACGGCGTCACCGCGCCGTCGGCGGTGAGCGTCAGCGCGCGCGTGTCGACCCTCAGGATCACAGGTAATGCCCGCTGCGGTCGCGCTTGGTCGCCAGATACTGCGCGTTGTGCGGGTTCGGCGGCATGGCGTGGCCGACGCGCTCGGCGACCGCGATCCCATGCGCGGCGAGCGCTGCGACCTTGTCGGGATTGTTCGTCAGCAGGCGGACGGCGCCGACGCCGAGCAGGCGGAGCATCGTCGCGGCGACGGCGAAGTCGCGCTCGTCGGGTTCGAAGCCGAGGCGCAGGTTGGCGTCGACCGTGTCGAACCCCTGGTCCTGCAGCGCATAGGCGCGCAATTTGTTGATCAGCCCGATGCCGCGCCCCTCCTGCTGCAGGTAGAGGAGGATGCCGCCGCCGGCGTCGCGGATCGCGGCGATGGCGGCGCGCAGCTGCGGCCCGCAGTCGCACTTCAGGCTGCCGAGCACGTCGCCGGTCAGGCACGCCGAGTGCAGCCGCGTCAGCGCCGGCGCGGCCGTGGCGTGCGGCCCGATCAGCAGGGCCAGGTGCTCGGGGCCCCCTTCGGCCGGGCGGAAGGCGACGACCTCGGTATCGGGCGCGCCGTCCAGGGGCAGGCGCGCGCGGGTGACGATGCGCAGCCGGTCGGCGCGGGCATAGGCCAGGACGTCGGCGGCGGGGACGGTGAGGGGCGAAATAACTGTTTCATTGACACCCGCATCACGCTTTCCGCTCACCGCCACCGCGAACACCGCCGGCAGCACCCCGCCGAGCTTCGCCAGCCGCACGCCAGCCGCCGCCGCCTCGGCCAGCGGCCCGGCGTCGCGCGTCCGGAACGGCCCCTTCAGCGGCACGGCGAGGTCCATCGCCGGATCGACGGTCGCAACGCTGGCGGCAAGGTCGAGCCACGCCGGCCGCTCGATCCACACCACGCCGCCGCCCGCCGCCGGCCGTTGGTTGACGAGGTGGAGGACGGCGGCCCTTCGGTGACTGACGATCATCCCGGGGCGCTGCCCCCCCTCCCCTTTAGGGGAGGGGGTCGGGGGGTGGGGAAGTCGATTTGTATCAGCCGCTACTTCCCCACCCCCGGCCCCTCCCCTAAAGGGGAGGGGAGACTCGAGTCGCATCAACGTTGCGTCGTCCGCCAGCTCGACCGCCAGCACATCGAGCGCGCCGCTCGCCCCTGTCACCCGCACGATGCGCCCGCGGCGCAGCTCGTCGACGGCGCGCGCGACCGCCGTCGCTGCCGCCTCGCCCATCGGCGGTGCCGCCGCGGTGCTCATCGCGCCGCCGGCTCAGACATCGAAGGTCGCGATCTGCGGCACGTGGTCGGACGGCTTGGCCCACAGCCGCGCCTCTTCGAGCACCGCGAACCCCGTCGCCGCCCGTCCGACCGCCGGCGACGCCCAGACATGGTCGAGCCGCCGCCCGCGATCGTTGACCGTATGATCGACGTTCCGATAGCTCCACCAGGTGAACAGCCGCGCCGGCGGCGGCACGAAGCGGCGGCCGATATCCGTCCAGTCGTGGCTCTGGTCGAGCCCGGTCAGCGCCGCGACCTCGACCGGCGTATGGCTGACGACGTCGAGCAGCGCCCTGTGGCTCCACACGTCGCACTCCAGCGGCGCGATGTTGAGGTCGCCGACCAGCACCGTGTCGTCGCGCAGCGCTTCCGACCAGCGCGTCATGCGCTCGACGAAGGCGAGCTTCTGCGCGAACTTCGGGTTCGCCGCCGGGTCGGGCACGTCGCCGCCGGCCGGCACGTAGACGTTCTCGATCAGCAGTCCGTTCGGCAGCCGCGCGCCGATGTGCCGCGCCTCGCCATTGTCCTGCCAGTCGAAGCGGCGCTCTTCCCTCAGCGGCAGCTTGGACAGCGTCGCGACGCCGTGGTGCATCTTCTGACCGCAGACCAGGCGATGGTGGTAGCCGAGCCGCTCGAACAGCGCGTGCGGGAAGGCGGCGTCGACGACCTTGGTCTCCTGCAGGCACAGGACGTCGGGCGCGTGCTCGGTCAGGAAGCGCTCGACGATGTCGAGGCGGAATCGGACCGAGTTGATGTTCCAGGTGGCAATCGTCAGTGGCATCGGCCGTCACTTAGGGGCGGACGGCCGATCGGGGAAGGCGGATGCCGTTATGGAGGACAGTCGTGCTCACCACGCCCGGCGTGCTTACCATCCACGCCGTCCTTACCACCCACGGCGTCATGCTGGCGAAGGCCAGCGTCCACGGCGGCGCCAGGCGGCCGGCCGGCGTGCTCGCCCGACCATGGATGCTGGCCTGCGCCAGCATGACGGGACCTAAAAAGTCGTGAGGCCTAGAAGCCACCAAGCCCCCGCCAGACCGAGAGTGCCGGCCTGCGCCACCACGACGACCAAGCAGGAAGCAGACGCGCCGAACGCATTAAGGCCCCCGCTCCGGGGGCATGGAGCGGGGGCCCGTTTGCGCTCGTCACGCAACGGTCGTACCCGATTACCCGGACAACAGGGGGCAAATTCCAGGCAGCGAGTATCGACCGCCCCCCGCTTATAGAAGCGCGACATTGACCCTGGCTGAACGAAATACGGCCTTAACCCGATTTACCAGGCAGCCCGCGCGGCCGGGGATCGCGGAAGGCGAAGCTCGATCCCGCCACCGGCACGTTGTAGCGGACGTCGTTCAGCGTGACCTCGGTGCGGTTGTTCTGCGCGTCGAGCGCGGTCCAGCCGGTCAGGGTCAGGCCGCCCGGCGCGGCGGCGTCGCGGGCGAAGGTCAATGTGATCGCGCCATACTCCGGGTGCCGCGGGTCCTTCGCCTCGACCAGCGCGCCGTTCGCCACGACCCCGCTGACGCGTGCGACCTTGGCCAGGTCGGCGTCGCTGTCGAGCAGGATGCCGAGCGGGGTCGACTTCACCGGCCACTGCGACACCTGCGCCACCTCGTAGTCGACGACCGACAGCTTCCTGCCATCGGCGACGACGAGCAGCGGCGCCTTGTCGTACTGAAATCGGATCCTGCCCGGCCGCGCGAGCAGCAGCTTGCCCGTCAGCGTCGCGCCGTTCGCCGCCGTCTGCCTGAACCCGGCGGTCATCGTCGTCGTCGCCTTTAGCGCGGCGCGGACATCGTCGATCGTCGCCGGCGCGGCCGCCAACGGCGCGACGGCGAGGAGGGTGGCGAAAAAAAGGATCGGACGGGGCATGGCGGCTCTCTCTTTCGCCGGATCATCCTCCGGGGGTCTTGAACCGCACCTGAAGCCTCGCACCGCCCTCGACAAGCGGAACCCGCTGCGGCAGGCTGTCATCGCTTCCGCGAGGGCCGCGTGCCGCCTGCAACGATCATCGCTGTCACCGGGCTGATCGGCGCGATCACCGGCATCCTATGGCCGACGATCGCCGTTGGCGTGCTGTTCGCCTTCCGCCGCCCGGCGATGCGCGCGCTGAACCGCGTCAGCGACGACGGCGGCACGATCGAGGTGTTCGGCGTCAAGGTCAACGTCGGGCAGGCGACCGAGCAGCAGCAGAAGATGATCGAGGACCTGCAGAAGCAGGTAGCGACGCTGCGCGACGCGGTTCGCGTGCAAGGCGAGATCGGGCCGCGCGAGCCGACTTTCCTCAACCCCAGCACAATGGCACCGCGCCCGCCGGCACCGGTATCGCCGCCGGCGTCGTCCGCGACGGCGCGGGATGATGGGCGGAGCACGATGGACGCCGGCCTGCCGCCGCCGGCCCAAGCTGCCGCCCAGCCGCCGCTTGATGGGCGCATGGCGGCCCCTCCCGCCACCGCGCTGGCGTCCAAGCCGGGGCTGGCGCAATCGGCAGCGCCTACCCTCCGCTGCGCCGCGCCGCGCCTGCTGTGGGTCGACGATCACCCCGAGAACAATACGCTGATCGCCGCGTCGCTTCGCGCTCGCGGCTTTATCATCACCGATGCCCGCGATACGGCATCGGCGCTCGCCTGTTTCGCGCCGCACGCCTTCGATGCCGTTATTTCCGACATGGGGCGCGACATACCCGATGCGGGCGCGATGCTGACGCGGCAGGTCCGCACGCTCGACGGGGATGTGCCGATCCTGATCTTCTGCAGCGATATCGCGGCCCGGACCTATGGTGCCGCCGCGCGTGCGGCGGGCGCGACGCTGGTGACGGCGTCGACGACCCTGCTGATGGCGCAGCTTTTCGCCCTGCAGGCTGGGGCTGACGATCATGGCACGCGCTGATGTGACCGCGCACGAAACCACAACGGGTGCCGACGCGCCCGTGGCGGCCGTCGGCACGCTGCTCGGCGGGATCGCCGCGGTCGCGTGGCCGCTGCTCGCGATCGTGCTCGTTCTGACATTGCGCCGGCAAATCCGGAATATCGCCGATTCGGTCGGGCGCCGCGGCGGCAGCGTCAAGCTCGCCGGGTTCGAGGTGACGATCGCCGAGGCGACCGAGCAGCAGCAGAAGCTGATCGCCGACCTTCAGCTTCAGCTTGGCCACGTCCAGGACCGGCTCGACCGCAGCGGCACGGCGACGACGGCCGGCGACGCGCCGCCGGACGCTTTACCCGACGCTGCTGCCGTGTCGCCACTTGACACTTCTGCCGACACTGCCGGCGCGATCCCGGGGCTGGGATCGGGATTTGACCCTACCGCCCTGATCGGTCGGCGCTTGCCCGTTGCCGGGCGCGAACTGCTGTGGGTCGACGGGCATCCCGCAGCCAGCGCCGCGTTCCTGGCGGCGCTGCAGGACTGGGGCTTCCGCCTGGTCACCGTCGAGACGATCGAGGCGGCGCTGACCTTCGTCGCCGCGCACCCGGCGGCGCTGATCGTGTCGCGGATGTCGCTGCACGGCGAGCCGGGGGCGGGCGTCGCGCTCGTCGAGCAGGTGCTACGCGCCGATCCGCTGGCGACGATCGCGATCCTTGCCCCCGCAGCGGCGATCGCGCGGCGCGGGGCGGAGGCGCTCGCCGCCGGGGCCGCCTTCGTCACTGCGTCGCCGGCCGAACTGATCCGGTTCCTGTCCCGTCTGTCGGACGACTGAACGGCGGTGACGGCGACCGTCTGTCTTTGGGGGTGAAGCATGACCGGGAACCTGACCGCCGTCGCGCTTGCGCTGGGGATCGCAGCCAACCCCGCGGCGCTTCCGGCGGTACCGTCGGCGACGGTGCTCGTCGTCGACGGGGCGGTGGCGCGGCCGCTGCGGCTCGACGCTGCCCGGCTTGCGGCACTGCCGCGGGCGCAGCTGACGGCGACGATCCACGGTCAGTTTCTCAGCTGCTCGGGCGCGTGGCTCGCCGACATCCTGGGGGCGGCCGGCGTGCCGTCGGGCGAGGGCCTGCGCGGGGCGGCGATGGCGATGGTGATCATCGCCCGTGCCGCCGACGGCTACCGCGTCGCCTTTTCGCTCGGCGAGGTCGACCGGACACTCGGCCGCGCGCGCATCCTGGTCGCCGACCGCTGCAACGATGCGCCGCTCGCCGACGACGGGCCGCTGCGCCTGATCGTCGCCGGCGACCTGCGCGGGGCGCGGTCGGTCAAGGCGCTCGACCGCCTGACCGTGGTCGCGGTGCCCTGAACCGGGCACGGCGGCGCGTCGCGGGAACCGTCGGCGGGGTGACCTGCCGCATCCGGGGAATGGTCACGGCGGGCTCACGCACGCGCATGGGCGTTGCGGTAGACGTCGAGCAGGTGGGCGGCGTCGACGGCGGTGTAGACCTGCGTCGACGACAGGCTGGCGTGGCCGAGAAGCTCTTGAATTTGCCTGAGGTCGGCGCCGCGGGCGAGCAGGTGCGTAGCAAAGCTGTGGCGCAGCGCGTGCGGCGTCGCCGACGCCGGCAGCCCCAGCCCGACCCGCGCCGCCGCCATGCTGCGCCGGACGATCGCCGGGTCGAGCGGACCGCCACGAACGCCTGAAAACAAGGGCTTGGATGCCGCCGTTGGCCAGGGACAGAGGCGCAGATAGGCCTCGATGCCCTCGCGGACGATGGGCAGCAGCGGGACGATGCGCGTCTTCGCCCGCTTGCCGGTGACGACCAGCGTTTCGCCCAGTGGCAGGACGCTGCCGGTCAGCGATAGTGCCTCGGCGATGCGCAGCCCGGCACCGTAGAGCAGCAGCAGCACCGCTGCATCGCGTGCCGCGACCCACGGTTGCGCCGCCTCGCTGATGTCTGAAATCAACGACTTGGCGTCGGCGGGCGCGACGGGACGGGGGACGCGCGCGGCCCGCTTCGGCGTCGCCAGGCCGATCAGTCCGTCGTCCTTGACGCCGAAGCGGCGGGCAAACGCATAGAACGTGCGGAGTGCCGCCACTTCGCGCGCGATCGACGCGTTGACCAGGCCGTCGGCGCGTCGCTTCGCCAGATAGGCGCGAAAATCGCCGAGTGTCAAACCCGATAGGCTCGAGGGGGTGGCGACGCCGCCGGTGTGCGACGCGACGAAGCTGAGAAAGCGGTTCAGCGTCGCCGCATAAGCCTTTACGGTCAATGGCGAGAGGCGGCGCGTTTCGGCGAGGCTCGCGGTCCAGGCTTGGACGAGGGCGGTGCCCTCGCTCGTCATAGGATCGACTGTCCGGTCTTCGCCCAGTCCGCGTCGAACCCGTCGAGTCCCCGATCGGTCAACGGATGATTCGCCAAGGCGCGGATCACGGCGGGCGGCATGGTCGCGACGTCCGCGCCGATCTTCGCCGCCTGCAGGACATGGACCGGATGCCGCACGCTCGCCACCAGGATCTCGGTATCAAAGGCATAATTGTCGTAAATGGTGCGAATGTCGGCGATCAGGCTCATGCCGTCGAAGCCGACATCGTCGTGCCGGCCCACGAACGGCGAGACGAATGCCGCCCCCGCCTTGGCCGCGAGCAACGCCTGAGTAGCCGAGAAGCACAGGGTGACATTGACCATCACGCCATTGTCGCTCAGCGTCTTGCACGCCCGCAGCCCGTCCATCGTCAACGGCACCTTGATCGTGATGTTGTCGCCAAGGCCAAGCAGCCGCTCGGCTTCGAGCAACATCCCCCTGGTGTCGCTGGCGATCACCTCCGCCGACACCGGGCCGTCGACCAGCTTGGCGATCGCCGCGATGACCTGAATGAAGTTCTTGCCGGACTTGGCGATCAGGCTGGGATTGGTCGTGACCCCGTCGAGCAGGCCGGTCGCCGCCAGCGCCTCGATCTCGGTGGTGTCGGCAGTGTCGACGAAAAACTTCATGGCGCAGGCTCCAGCAGGCGCGGCTGGTTTAGCTCAGCACGGCATCGGCGTCACCCGCGCGATCGCGACACCACGTATTTCTTCTTTGCAGCGGCTCCGTTCTTGCCCAACTCGCGCTGCGCCACCGAGGACTTGCGTGGGTTTTTCTCGCCTTCGGCGTGCGCCTTGGCCGTCGCCTTCTGCGCGGCCGCGCTACCCTTGCCTTCGCTCTTCTCGGCCATGACCATCCTCCCTCCGCCGAAAGACAATGCGACCGCCGCGCTGGCGTTCCGCCCCCGTGTGCCTATCTGAGTGCATGGCCCGCGTTCGCGTCCTTGTCCTTCAGCCCGTCGTCGGCGCGCTGGACTATGCTGCACCGGCCGAGCTCGCACTGAGCCTGGGTGATATCGTCGAGGTGCCGCTCGGCCCGCGAATGATCGTCGGCGTGGTGTGGGAAGCCGAGCGCTGGTCCGCGCGCGAGATCGCCGATGCCAGGCTGCGGCCGGTCGCGCGGCGTTTCGCGATGGCCTCGGTCGGCGAACCGCTGCGACGCCTGATCGAGTGGACCGCGGCATACTACATGGCTTCTCCGGCGGCCGTGTTGCGCATGGCCGTGCCGGTCCTGTCCGCATTGGAGCCAGCCGGCGTATCCATCGAGTACCGGCTTGCGGAGGCCATGCCCCAGCCGTCGAGCCGGCAGCGGGCCGCTGCGGTCGATCGGCTTGCCGGCCGGCAGGGGGCCGTGCGCGAGCTGGCTCGGCAAGCGGAAGTGTCGGACGGCGTGATCCGCGGGATGATCAAGGCCAAGCTGCTTGTCGCGGTCGAGGTCAGCGCGGACGCAGAACCGCCGACCCCGCAGGCCTCCTTTGCGCCACCGGTCTTGACTGGGCAGCAGGCGCACGCCGCGTGGGAAATCGCGCGCGCCGTCACGACGCACGAGTTTGCCCCAATCGTGCTCGACGGTGTCACGGGATCGGGCAAGACGGAGGTGTATTTCGAGGGCATCGCTGCGGCGCTCGCCGCGCATGGCCAGGTTCTTGTCCTCCTTCCCGAGATCGCCCTGACCGCCCCGTGGCTCGACCGCTTCGCGCGCCGCTTCGGCTGCGCGCCCGTCGCGTGGCACTCCGACCTGCGCGGCAGCGACCGGCGTCGCGCATGGCGCGCGATCGCCGGCGGCAGCGCGCGCGTGGTCGTCGGCGCACGCTCGGCGCTCTTCCTGCCCTTCGCCAACTTGCGCTTGATCGTTGTCGACGAGGCGCACGAGACGAGCTTCAAGCAAGACGACGGGGTTCGATACCACGCGCGCGACGTTGCCGTCGTCCGCGCGCGATGCGAAGGTGTGCCCGTCGTGCTCGCCACCGCGACGCCGTCGCTCGAGATGCGCGTCCAGGTGCAGCGCGGGCGCTATGCCGAGCTCAAGCTGCCCTCGCGCTTCGGCGGCGCGACGCTGCCGCGGATCGAGACCGTTGACTTGCGCCGTCATCCGCCGCCGCGCGGTAGCTGGCTCAGTCCGCCGCTCGTCGCGGCACTCCGCGAGACGTACGTCGCCGGCGAACAGTCGCTGCTGTTCCTCAACCGCCGCGGCTATGCTCCGCTGACGCTGTGTCGTGCGTGCGGTGAACGTGTCGAGTGCGCACAGTGCACCGCGTGGCTTGTCGAACATCGGCTGACGTCGCGGCTGCTCTGTCACCACTGTGGATTTACCCGCCCCGTGCCAGATCGGTGCCCGGCCTGCGACGCGGAAGCGAGCCTGGTTGCGTGCGGCCCTGGCGTTGAGCGGCTGGCGGAGGAGGTCGCGCGCGTCCTGCCGGATTTGCGCGTTGCATTGGCGACATCGGACACGATTGTCTCGCCCGCGCGCGCCGCCGCGCTTGTCGCCAGCGTCGAAGCGCGACAGATCGACCTGCTGATCGGGACGCAGCTGGTGACGAAGGGCTACCACTTTGCCGATCTGACGCTGGTCGGCGTGGTCGACGCCGACCTCGGGCTTGCCGGGGGCGACTTGCGCGCGGCGGAACGAACCTTTCAGCAAATCGCGCAGGTTGCCGGCCGTGCCGGACGCGGCGCGAAGCCTGGCCGCGTCCTGCTTCAGACCTACGTGCCCGAGGCGCGGATCATGCGCTCCCTCGTCGACTATGATGCTGAAGGCTTTTACGCCGCCGAGACCGAGATTCGCGCCGAACTCGGGTTGCCGCCGTTTGGCCGCCTGGCGGGGATCGTCGTCTCCGGCGCCGACGCAGGCGCGGTCGCGGCGGCGGCTCGCGAGCTCGGCCGCACGGCACCAACGGACGATGGGCTGGCGGTGCTCGGGCCGGCTCCGGCTCCGCTGGCGCTGCTCCGCGGGCGACACCGCGCCCGCTTGCTGGTCCACGCCCGGCGGCGCATCGACCTGCAAGGTGTCATTGGCGCGTGGCTCGCAGGGGTCGCGGTGCCGGCGAACGTCCGCGTCACGGTCGACGTCGACCCGTACAGCTTCCTCTAGAGGCGTATCGCCACGGACCGAGCGTGAGCGGGCAGACCTTCCGCCGTCGCCAGCGCTACTGCCGCCGGGCCGATCGCCGATAATCCGCGACCCGCGTCGAGGAAGGTGGTCCGCTTCATGAAGTCGGTGACGCCAAGGCCACCCGAAAAGCGCGCGCGGCGGCCGGTTGGCAGGACGTGGTTGGGGCCGGCCACATAATCGCCGACTGCCTCGGGTGTGCCACGGCCCAGAAAGATCGAACCGGCGTGGCGGACGCGATCGAAGATCGGCGTCGGATCGGCGAGCATCAGCTGCAGGTGCTCGGGGGCGAGCGCATCGATCAGCGGCACGGCGTCGGCAAGGGTGGGAACGACGATGATCGTGCCATGCGCCTGCCAACTCGCGCGCGCCGTTTCGTGTGTCGCCAGGTCAGGCAATTGGCGCAGAACCTCGGTTCCGACCATCTCCGCCAGAGACGCCGAATCGGTGATCAGGATCGATTGGGCGGTGACGTCGTGCTCGGCCTGGGCGAGAAGGTCGGCGGCGATCCATTCCGGGTCGGCGGCGTCGTCGGCGACGACGACGACCTCCGACGGGCCGGCGATCATGTCGATGCCGACGACGCCGAACACCTGCCGCTTGGCCTCGGCGACCCAGGCATTTCCAGGACCGGTGATGACATCGACCGGAGCGATCGTCTGGGTGCCATAGGCGAGCGCCGCGACCGCCTGTGCCCCGCCGATGCGATAGATCGCGTCGACCCCCGCGAGATCGGCTGCCGCGAGCACCAGCGGGTTGACGACCCCGTCCGGCGTCGGCGTGACCATGACCAGCCGGCCGACGCCGGCGACCTTCGCGGGGATCGCGTTCATCAGCACCGACGAGGGGTAGGCCGCGCGCCCGCCGGGGATGTAGAGGCCGGCGGCGTCGACCGCACGCCAGCGCCAGCCGGTGCGGATGCCGGCGGCGTCGGTCGCGTCGTGTCCGGTCGGCCTCTGTTCCACGTGGAACGACCGGATGCGGTCGGCCGCGAGTTCGAGCGCGCCCATGACGTCGGCCGTGACCATTTGCCGGGCGCGGGTGATCATGGCGCGGTCGATCTCGATCCCCGTTTCGGCCAGGTCGACGCGATCGAAGCGCCGCGTGTAGTCGGCCAAGGCCGCATCGCCGCGGGCGCGGACGTCGGCGATGATCGCCGCGACATCGGCGGCGACGCCGGCGTCGCTCTCGCGGCGGGCGTCGACCAGCGCGCGGAAGGCGGCGGCGAACCCCGGTGCGCGGGCGTCAAGCCGCTGCGGCATCGGTCTCGGCGGCGGCGGAAGGGGCGGCGGCGGATAGGGCGGCGGCGCGGAAGCGTTCGACCCACGGCACGACCTGCCCGGCGCGGGTCTTGAAGGCGGCGCGGTTGACGATCAGACGACTGCTGACCTCGGCGATCGTCTCGACCTCGACAAGGCCGTTCTCGGCCAGCGTCCGGCCCGTCGACACCAGGTCGACGATGCGGTCGCACAGGCCGAGCGTCGGCGCAAGCTCCATCGCCCCGTTCAGCTTGACGCACTCGGCCTGGACGCCGCGCCGGGCGAAGTGCGCCTGCGTCACGTGCGGGTACTTGGTCGCGACGCGGACGTGGCTCCAGGTCCGCGGATCGTCGGCCGCCGCCTGCGCCGCCGGTTCGGCCACGGCGATGCGGCAGCGGCCGATGCCGAGATCGACCGGCGCGTAGATGTCGGAAAAATCGAACTCCATCAGCACGTCGTTGCCGGCGATGCCGAGCTGCGCCGCGCCGAAGGCGACGAAGGTGGCGACATCGAAGGCGCGGACGCGGATCAGCGCCACGTCGGGCCGGTTGGTGGCGAACTTCAGCGCGCGGCTGCTCTCGTCGGCGAACGCCGCCTCTGGCACGATGCCGGCGCGGGCGAGGACGGGCAGCGCCTCGGTCAGAATGCGGCCCTTCGGGAGCGCGATGATTAGCGGCTCGGTCACGGGGCGGGTGGTAGAGGGGACCGGGGGCGCAGGCAAGGCGATGATCCGCCGCGCCGGCCCCCTCCGGCGCTACGCGCCACCTCCCCCGGAGCGGGAGGACCTTCAGTTCCTCCCCGGAACGGGGAGGTGGCGCGCCGAAGGCGTGACGGAGGGGGCGCTCGCCATACGCCGGCAGCGTGTCTCGTGGATGCCGGCCCCTCCACCACGCCGCTGAAGAAGCGGCGCGGCCCC
>JAFARM010000100.1 GCA_019245455.1 Sphingomonadaceae bacterium
CGACCTGCTCGGCCGGCCCTACCCGCCGCTCGTCGCACCCGCCGGCCTGCCGCCGGCCGCGCGCGCCTTCTACGCCGAACGGCGCCTCGTCGCCGCCGGCAAGGCGCACCGCGTCCTCGGCTTCGTCCCGCGCTACCCGACCTACCGCGCGGGCCTGCGCGCCTGCCTGTGAGGCACCGCCGCGACGCCGCGACCCTTGAACGCCCCCCCGCCGAACCCGTATATGGCGGCATGGCCCAGTTCCCCGATCCGCGCCTCGGCCCCGCCGATGACGACGACGACCGCGAGCGTCGCGGCGGCACCGGCGTCGCCACCAAGACCAAGCCCAAGACGCAGAAGCCGGCGCTGTACAAGGTGCTGCTGCTGAACGACGACTATACGCCGATGGAGTTCGTCGTGCTGACGCTGCAGCGGTTCTTCCGTATGGGGCTGGAGGATGCGACGCGGGTCATGCTCCACGTCCACCAGCGCGGCGTGGGCGTGTGCGGCATCTTCACCTACGAGGTCGCCGAGACCAAGGTGACGCAGGTGATGGATTTCGCCAAGCAGCACCAGCACCCGCTGCAATGCACGAGGAAGAAGGATTGAGGGCGGCGCTGGATTGCTCCTGGAGCGCCCGCCTTGTCACCCCGGCGCAGGCCGGGACCCATGATCTCGAACGGTTGAGATCATGGGTCCCGGCCTTCGCCGGGATGACATAGAGGTGGTCGACGATACTTGCGACCGATGCCCCCAATCTTCGCACTCTCATCTTCGGCGAACGCCGGATCTTCGATGATCGTCCTGTCGGAGATGGGTCCCCGCTTTCGCGGGGATGACGGAGCGCAACGGGGAGTACGGAAGGCTTTGTCGATCTCAGATCCGTCATTCCCGCGAACGCGGGAACCCATCTCCCGCGGTAGCTCCAGCTGAGGCACCGTCATTTTCCTCGACGCGCTCCTGCCGAAAGGACCGTTGCCGCTGATCGTCCTACCGGAGATGGGGTCCGCTTCCGCGGGAATGACGGGGTGATGGGGTGAGCACCCTCCCCTCCTTCGCCCCTGACCTCCGCGCCGTCGTCGTCGGCGCGGGCGGCGGGATCGGCGGGGCGCTCACCGCGGCGCTGGCGGGGCGCGGCGCGGTGATCGGCCTGAGGCGCGCCGATCTCGACCTCACCGATCCGGCCAGCATCAGGGCGTCGGCGGCGGGCGTCGACGGCCCACTCGACCTCGTCATCGTCGCCACGGGAATGCTCCAGGACGCCGGCGGCGGCCCGGAGAAGGCACTTCGCGACCTCGACGCCGCCCGCCTCGCGCACAGCTTCGCGGTCAACGCCATCGGCCCGGCGCTCGTCGCGCAGGCCTTGCTGCCGCGGCTGCGGACCGACCGCAAGACGGCCTTCGTCGTGCTGTCGGCGCGCGTCGGGTCGATCGCCGACAATCGGACGGGAGGCTGGTACGGCTATCGCGCGTCGAAGGCGGCACTGAACCAGCTGCTCCGCACCGCGGCAATCGAGCACGCCCGGCGCGCGCCGCTGAGCGTCGTCGCCGCCCTCCACCCCGGCACCGTCGCCACGCGCCTGTCGGCACCATTCCAGCGCGGCGTGCCGGCGGACAGGCTGTTCACCCCCGCCGTCGCCGCCGACGCCCTGCTCGGCGTCGTCGACCGCCTGACGCCGGCGGACAGCGGCGGCTTCTTCGCGTGGGACGGGCAGCCGATTCCGTTTTGAGCCGACGCGCCTTCGCAGTAGAGCCGCGTCGGGATGCGGGGAAGCTTCGGCTTTATTATCATACTGTTAACGACTGCGGCAGCGCCGGCAGCGGCCGCCGACCCGCGCCGGCTGATCGCGCCGCCGCCGGCCGCCTGCGCCGCGCTGCCCGACCGGCCGCTGACGCTCGCCGATCTGGTCGACATCGCGCTCTGCGCCAACCCGGCGACCGCGGTCGCCTATGCCGCCAGCCGCTCGGCTGCCGCCGAAGTCGGCATCGCGCGGGCCGCCGACCTGCCGACGGTGTCGGCGACGTTCGGCCCGACGCTCGACCGCACCGATTATCTGCGCAGCCAGCGCTTCGTCACCGCCGGCGGCGCGAGCTTTGGCGCGCAGACGCACGACACGACGGTGAATGGTTCGGCCAGCCTGGCGCTCGACTGGCTGATCTTCGACTTCGGCGGGCGGGCGGCGCGGATCGACGCGGCGCGGGCGAGTCAGCGCGCCGCGCTCGCCACCGTCGCCGACACGGCGCAGTCGGTGGCGCTGACGACGGTCAATGCGTACAACAGCCTGCAGGGCTATCTCGCCTCGGTCGAGGCGGCGAAGGCGACGGTGGCGTTCAACAAGTCGTCGTTCGACCTGGCCGACGCCAAGCGCCGTGCCGGGGTGTCGACGCCGGCCGACGCGCTGCAGGCGCGGACCTCGCTCGCCCAGGCCGAGCTGGCGCTGGCGCAGGCCGAAGGCAATGCGCGGACGGCGGCGGGGCAGCTTGCCGTCGCCATCGGCCAGCCGCCGACGACGGTGCTGCACCTGGCCCCCGCGCCGTCGCTGGGCTCGGCCGACGTGCTCAGCCGCGACGTCGACGTGCTGATCGCCGACGCCGAGCGGC
The DNA here is from genome assembly GCA_019245455.1 of Sphingomonadaceae bacterium. Classification (GTDB taxonomy): domain Bacteria; phylum Pseudomonadota; class Alphaproteobacteria; order Sphingomonadales; family Sphingomonadaceae; genus Polymorphobacter_B. Next base: position 2,580 of record JAFARM010000100.1, read on the forward strand.
TGCGCCCCGACCTCGCCGCCGCGCGCGCCAACCGCGACGCCGCGGTCGCCCAGGTCCGCGCCGCGCGGTCGGACGCGAAGCCGTCGGTGTCGCTGGCGGTCCAGGACCAGCTCGGCTATGCCGACACCTCGACCGACCTCAACCGCGCCAGCGTCGGCGTGACGTTCAGCCTGCCGCTGTTCAACGGCTTCGACCGCACCTATCGCATCGCCCAGGCGCGCGCCGAGGCCGATCGGCAGGCGGCGCTGCTCGAACAGTCGCGCCAGCAGGCGGGGCTCGACGTCTATACCCAGGCGACCGCGCTCACCACCGCGATCGCCGTGCTGACCAGCGCGCGCGAGCTGATCAACAGCGCGACCGCCAGCGCCGACATCGCCCAGGGCCGCTTCAAGGCCGGCGTCGGCACCTTCACCGACCTGTTGAACGCGCAGTCGGCGCTGGCGAGCGCACGGCAGCAATTGGTGTCGGCGGATTTCGGCGTCCGCAACGCGCAGGCGACGCTCGCCCGCGCCGTCGGCCAGATCGGCGACGCCGTCGCCGGCATGAGGAGGATCCCGTGAGGTTGAGGCTGCCGCGTCGCCGCTGGATCGTCCTTGGCGCGATCGTCGCCGCGGTCGTCGCGTGGTGGGGATGGAGGGCGACGCATCGTCCCGATCCGGCGAGCGCCTATCAGACGCAGACGATCGGCACGGGCGACCTCGCGGAAGTCATTACCGCCAACGGCGTCATCAATCCCGTCCGCGTCGTCAGCGTCGGCACGCAGGTGTCGGGGACGGTCGCCAAGCTGAACGTCGATTACAACGACCGCGTGACGGTGGGCGAGGTGCTGCTCGAACTCGACCCCAGCGTCTATGCCGCCAAGCTGGCGGCGAGCGAGGCGACCCTCGCCAACATCCGCTCGTCGCTCGCCCTGACGCGCGCCAATGCCGCCCGTTCGGCCGAGCTGTTCCGCCAGAACTATATCAGCCGCCAGGATTACGAGACGACGCAGCAGACCGCCGCCAGCGCCGCGGCGCAGGTCGCGGCGGCCGAGGCGCAGATCAAGCAGGACCGGACCAACCTCGGCTACACGATCATCCGCTCGCCGGTATCGGGCGTCGTCATCAGCCGCCAGGTCGACCTCGGCCAGACGGTGGCGGCGTCGTTCAACACGCCCACTCTGTTCACCATCGCCCGCGACCTGACGGCGATGCAGATCGAAGCCGCAGTCGCCGAGGCCGACGTCGCCAAGGTCCATCTCGGCCAGGCGGTCGACTTCACCGTCGATGCCTATGGCAGCCGCAATTTCACCGGCACGGTCAAGCAGGTGCGGCTCAACCCGACGACGCAGCAGAACGTCGTCACCTATACGGTGATCGTCAGCGTCGCCAATCCCGACGGCGCGCTGCTGCCCGGCATGACCGCGAACGCGACGTTCCGCGTCGCCGAGCACAGGAACGTCCTGCTCGTGCCCAACGCCGCGCTCAGCTACAAGCCCGCCGACTATGTCCCGTCGAAGCACCGCGACGCCGACGCGGGGTCGCTGACCGTCTTCGTCCTTGCCGGCGGCAAGCCCGCGCCGCGGCGCATCAAGATCGGCGCGTCGGACGCCGACTACTCGGTCGTCACCGGCGGCGACCTCCACGCCGGCGACCGCATCGTCACCGCCGACACGCTGAAGGACGCCAAGAAGGGCCTGACGCTCGGACCACCGGGCAACGGCACGAAGAAGTGAGCGCGCGGGCCGTCCTCGACCTTGCGGACGTGGTCAAGGACTATGCCAGCGAGGCGGGCAGCTTCCGCGCGCTCCACGGCGTGTCGCTGACCGTCGCCGACGGCGAGCTGATGGCGATCATGGGGCCGAGCGGATCGGGCAAGTCGACGCTGATGAACATCATCGGCTGCCTCGACACGCCGACCGAGGGCACCTACCGCTTCGAGGGGACCGACACCGCGACGCTGAACGAACGCGCGCTGGCGCGCTTGCGGAACGCCGGCATCGGCTTCGTCTTCCAGCAGTTCAACCTGCTGCCGCGCCTGTCGGCACTCGGCAATGTCGCGCTGCCGCTGGTCTATTCGGGGCTCGGCCGCAGCGACCGCGAGGCGAAGGCGCAGGCGCTGCTGACCCAGGTCGGCCTCGCCGACAAGCCGAAGTCGCGGCCAAGCCAGCTGTCGGGCGGGCAGCAGCAGCGCGTCGCCGTCGCTCGCGCGCTCGCCAACGACCCCAAGCTGCTGCTGGCCGACGAGCCGACGGGGGCGCTCGACACCAGGACCGGGGCAGAGGTGCTCGGCCTGTTCCAGGCATTGAACCGCGACCGCGGGGTGACGGTGGTCATCGTCACCCACGATCCCGAGGTCGCGCGCGCGACCGACCGGGTAGTCCGCATCCAGGACGGCCGCGTGTTCTACGACGGCCCACCGACCGAGGCGGCGCTGTACGGGCATGGAGACGCCCTCCCCTCCCCTTCAGGGGAGGGGCCGGGGGTGGGGAGGTCAGCGGACGACGCGACTGCCCCACCCCCGGGCCGCGCTTCGCGCGTCTCTCGCCCCTCCCCTGAAGGGGAGGGGAGGCCATGATCGGCTCCATGCTCGCCGAGGCGTGGTCGGCGCTTGTCGCCAACCGGCTGCGCTCGGCCTTGACCATGCTCGGCATGATCATCGGCGTCGCCGCCGTCATCCTGATGCTGGCGATCGGCGGCGGGGTGCAGAAGCAGGTCGCGAGCTCGATCGCGGGGCTCGGCTCGAACCTGCTGATCGTCACCGCCGGCTCGTCGAAGCAGGGCGGATTCGCCGCCGGCGCCGGCACCGGCGCGACGCTCAGGCTTGACGACGCCGACGCCATCGCCCGGCTGAAGAACGTCGTCGCCGCAGCACCCCAGACGCAGATCCCGGCGCAGGTCGTCGCCGGCGCGACCAACTGGGCGACGACGGTGGTCGGATCGACCCCGTCCTACTTCGTCGTCAACGACTGGCGGCCCGACACCGGCCGCGCCTTTTCCGACGTCGAGGACCGCGCCGCCGCCCGTGTCGCCATCATCGGCCATACGGCGGCGGACAAATTGTTCGGGGCCAACGACCCGATGGGCGGCAAGGTGCGGATCAAGGGCACCAGCTTCACCGTCATCGGCATCATGGCGACCCGCGGCCAGGGCTTCGGCGGGGTCGACCGCGACGACGTCATCTTCGTGCCGCTGACCACCGCGCTGCGCCAGCTGCAGAGCAATGCCTTCCGCCGATCGATCCGCTCGATCGCGGTCGGCATCGACGACGCCGAAAACCTCGACCCGGCGACCGACCGGATCAACGTCCTGCTCCGCCGCCTGCATCACATCGAACCCGGCCAGCCCGACGACTTCACCGTCAACAACCTGACCGCCGTGACCGACACGCTGTCGTCGGCGACAGCGGCGGTCAGCCTGCTGCTGGCGGCGATCGGCTCGATCAGCCTCGTCGTCGGCGGCATCGGCATCATGAACATCATGCTGGTCAGCGTCACCGAGCGGACGCGCGAGATCGGCATCCGCATGGCGATCGGTGCCAGTCGCGGCGCGGTGCGGCTGCAGTTCCTGTTGGAGGCGCTGATGCTGTCGCTGCTCGGCTGCGGCGTCGGCGTCGCGCTCGGCACCGGGCTGGCGACGCTAGCGAGCGGAGCGATCGGCTTCGACACCAGCGTCACGCCGAGCGCGGTGACGATCGCCTTCGCGGTATCGGCCTCGATCGGCATCTTCTTCGGCTGGTACCCGGCGACGCGCGCGGCGCGCCTCAGCCCGAT
>JAFARM010000102.1 GCA_019245455.1 Sphingomonadaceae bacterium
CGCCGCGGGAGCGCTGAGGCGCCCGCGGCTGTCGTCCGCTCAGTCGAAGATCGCGCCCCAGCGGCGCTTGACCCGATCCTTCCACAGGCCGCGATGATAGGCGTCGCTGGCGAGCAGCGGCATGACCGAGCCGGCTTCCGCGAACACCATTTGCTCGATGCCCGTGTTGACCTTGCCCCACGACGCCGCCTCCTGCAGCGTGGAGGACGAGCACGCGCCGTCGCGCACGTCGGCGACGGTGATCTGCACCGCGTACTTGTGCATCTCGACATCGTCATGGCCCAGGATCTCGGCGCAGACGACCGTGTCCTGGATGAAGTTCTTCGGCACGCCGCCGCCGATCATCAGCAGGCCGGTCGTGCCCGCCTTGATCTTGATGTCGGTCAGCTCGCGGAAGTCGGCGATGGCGTCGAGGACCATGTACGGCTGCCCCGCCTTGGCGCGCTCGACCTGGTGCTTGACCAGCCCGAAGCCGGCCGAGCTGTCGACGAACGCCGGGCAGAAGATCGGCACGTCGTGCTCGTAGGCGAGCTTAACGAGGCTGTTGTCCTTCTTGCCGTGCTGGACGAGGTACTTGCCCATCTCGCGGATGAAGGCGCGGCTGCTGTACGGCTTGGCCTCGAGCGAGTTCGCGATCTCGAAGATCGTGTGGTCGCAGTCCTGAAGCTGCTCCTCGTCGATGTAGGTGTCGTAGATGCGGTCGATGTAGAGCGAGCGCAGGACGTTATCGTCGGGGATCTCGAGCGCCTGATAGTGCTTGTGGCCGAGGCCCTCGAAGAAATCCATGTCGACGATCGACGCGCCGGTGGCGACGATGCCGTCGACCATGTTCGAGCGGACGAGCTCGGCGTACAGGTCCATGCACCCGCCGGCCGACGTCGAGCCGGCGATGACGAGGAAGATCGAGCAGTCCTTGTCGGCGAGCATCGCGTTGTAGATGCCCGTCGCGCGCGCGAGGTCGCGGCTGGTGAAGCTCATCTTGCCCATGCCGTCGATGATCGGGCGAGCGTCGAAGCTGCGGATGTCGATGTGCTCGACGGTGGTCGCGAGCAGCTCGGCCTTGCGGGTGTCGTTGATGGTCGTGTGGGTCATGAGGGGTCCTTTCCTCCCTCTCCCCTTGAGGGAGAGGGACAGCCGCGAAGCGGCAGGGTGAGGGGGCGGGGCGGCGCACCCTCGCCCTGGCGGCTGCGCCGCCTGTCCCTCTCCCTCGAGGGGAGAGGGACGCACGAGCTAGCTCCGCACCTCGCGGAGCGGCGTAACCTTCGCCGGTGTCGCTTCCGTGACAGTGTAGTTCGACGCCATCGGCTCGTCCGACGCGATCACCGTCTCGCCGTTGCCGAAGCCGTTGAACGCCGTGCGCATCGCGCAGCCGTAAGCGCCGAGCATCCCGATCTCGAGATAGTCGCCGGCCTGGACGTCGGCGGGCAGCATGAACGGCCCGCGCATATAGTCCATGTCGTCGCACGTCGGGCCGTAGAAGCTGAACCCCACCGGCTTGGCGCGCGACTCCTGCTCGCGCACCAGCGCGACCGGGAAGCGCCAGTCGATGTGCGCCGCGTCGAACAGCGCACCGTACGCGCCGTCGTTGATGAACAGCTCGTCGCCGCGGCGCTTCTCGACGCGCACCAGGACGCTCGCATACTCGGCCGACAGGGCGCGGCCGGGCTCGCACCAAAGCTCGGCCGAGTAGCTGACCGGCAGGTCCTCGAAGGCGCGGCCGATGACGGCGAAGTAGCGCTCAATCGGTGCCGTCGCCATGCCCGGATAGATCGACGGGAAGCCGCCGCCGACGTCGATGACGTCGACCGTGACGCCGGCCGCGACGATCGCCGCGCGGACCAGCGCCAGCGCGTCGGCGTACGCCTGCGGGCTCATCGCCTGGCTGCCGACGTGGAAGGCGATGCCGAGCGCGTCGGCCGCCTGCCGCGCCGCGTGAAGGACGGGGGCCGCCTCGTCGACGCCGACGCCGAACTTGGTGGCGAGGCTGAGCTTCGAATGCGCCGACGACACGCGCAGCCGGACGCAGAGCGTCAGGTCGGCCGCCGACACGCCGTCCGTCGCGGTTGCGGCGACGATTTTGTCGACCTCCTCGACCGAATCGAGGCTGAAGGTGCGAACGCCGTGGACGTGGTACGCCTCGGCGATCGCCTCCGCCGGCTTGACCGGGTGCATGAAGCACAGCGTCGCGTGCGGCAGCAGGCCACGAACCAGACGGACCTCGGTGATCGAGGCGACGTCATAGTGCGTGATGCCGCTGTCCCACAGGGTGCGGATCAGGTCGGGCGACGGGTTCGCCTTCACGGCATACAGCGACCGTCCCGGAAACTTCTCGACGAAGAAACGGGCAGCGCGGCGAGCGGCGTGCGGGCGGACGAGGGTAACGGGTTGCGACGGAATACGGTCGCGCGCTACCCCCAGCGCGGTGCTGGGCTTGTGCAACTCAAGGGACCTCCAGGCGTCAGTTCGCTACGAACGGGTAGCACCGAAACACTGCCTTGCGGTGGAAGTCCCATGGGGCAGCGGCGGCGTATCTAGGGACGGCAGGGGGGTGTGTAAAGCTTTTTTTTCGTGTGTGGTTTTTCGTGGTTTCGCTCGGCCGATCAACGGCTTAGCTGCTGTTCAAGAAGCGGGGTTTTTCAATGGTTTCGATTTGCGACGTGAAGGCCGCCGCGGGTCGCCTGAAGGGCCATGCGGTGCGCACGCCGCTCCTGCGTTCGGACGCGCTCGACGCCGCCTGCGGGGGGCGCGTGTGGCTGAAGCCCGAGTGCCTGCAGGTCACGGGCAGCTTCAAGTTCCGCGGCGCGTACAACCGGCTGTCGGCGCTCGACTCCGACGCGCGGGCGCGCGGCGTCGTCGCCTTCTCCAGCGGCAACCACGCGCAGGGGGTGGCGCGCGCGGCGAAGCTGCTGGCCACGCCCGCGACGATCGTCATGCCCGCCGACGCGCCGGCGGTGAAGATCGCGGCGACGCGCGCCGACGGGGCGACGGTGGTGCTCTACGACCGCTACACGGAAAGCCGCGAGGCGATCGCGGCGCGGCTCGCGGAGGGCGGGGCGACAATCGTGCCGCCGTTCGACGATCCGTTCATCGTCGCGGGGCAAGGGACGGCGGGGCTCGAGGTGGCCGAAGACCTGGCGGCGATGGGCGTGACCGCCGACGTGGCGCTGGTCTGCTGCGGCGGCGGCGGGCTGGCGTCGGGCTTCGCGCTCGGCTCGGGCCTGCCGGTGGTGACGGTCGAGCCTGCGGGCTACGACGATGTCGCGCGGAGCCTGGCGGAGAAGCACATCGTCGCGCTGGAGACGCTGCCGCCGACGATCTGCGACGCGCTGCAGACGCGCTCGATGTCGCCGCTGACGTACAGCGTCCTGAGCGGGGCCCAAGCGCGCGGCGTCGTCGTCACCGATGCCGAGGCCGCGAGCGCGGTCGCCTTCGCCTTCCGCCACCTGAAGCTCGTCGTCGAGCCCGGCGGCGCGGTGGCGCTGGCGGCGGCGCTGACGGGCAGGGTCGACCTCGCCGGGCGCACGGCGGTCGTCGTCGTGTCGGGCGGCAATGTCGAGGCGGAGGTCTTCGCCCGCTGCCTCGCCGCCTGAGGCTGGTCATCACGCGCGCTGCCGCCTAAGCGCGCGCCATGCGCCGCCTGCCGCTCGTCCTCGCCCTCGCCGCCGCGCCCGCGGCGGCCGGCCCGCCCTATGTCACCGACGATCCCCAGCCGACCGACCTCGGCCACTACGAGATCTACTTCTTCGCGTCGGCGACGCAGGTGCCGGGGTCGACGGCAGGGGCGGGCGGCGTCGACTTCAACTACGGCGGGCTGACCGACGTGCAGCTGACCGCGGTCGTGCCGCTGGCGTTCGACACGTCGCCGGGCGGACGGCGCGTCGGCGCGGGCAACGTCGAGCTGGCGGTCAAATACAAGTTCCTCCACCAGAAGGCGGACGGCATCGACCTCAGCCTGTTCCCGCGCCTGTTCGTGCCCGCGGGAGGGCAGCGCTTCGGCACGGGCCAGGCGGCGCTGCTGCTGCCGCTGTGGGCCGAGCGCGACTGGGGCAAATGGTCGCTGTTCGGCGGCGGCGGCTGGCAGCTCAACCCCGGCGGCCGCAACTTCTGGAGCGGCGGCGTCGCGCTCAGCCGCGCGCTCGGCGAGCGCGCCTCGGTCGGGGCGGAGGTCTACCACCACGGCCCCGATGCACGCGACGCGCGGTCGTTCACCGGGCTCAACCTCGGCGCCACCTACCGCCTGTCGAAGCACTGGTCGCTGATCGGCGCCGCCGGGCCGGGGGTGGAGAATGCGCGCGATGGCGGGCTGGTCAGCGCCTACGTCGCGCTGAAGGCCGACCTGTAGGGCTTGACGGCGGCGGCGCGCCGGCGAAGGTGGCGGCGGGCAATCGGGGGAAGATCGATGATCGTGGCGATGGTTCTGGCGATGGCGGCGGTGAACCCGGCCGCGCCGCCGCGCGTGGTGTCGCCGGCCGCGGCCAACCGGCTGAAGCCGCCGGCGACCGTCCGCGTCGCGCCGGTACCGGCGGCGGCGAAGCTCGCGGTGCTGCGCAAGGGGGGCATCGTCGTCCGCGACCTGCCCGTCGGGCCACCGCGCGTCACCGTCGCCGCGCCGGTGAACAAGGACTTGTCGCTCAGCTTCTACGGCATCTTCGCCGCCGACGCGGGCCTCGACTTCGCCCAGATGCGCGACCGGCAGGGGTTCATCGGGCTGAACTGGATCGGCGATCCGAGCCGCGTCTATCTCGTCGACTGCGAGCTGCCGGGGTCGAACGCGGCGACGGTGGTCGAGGTCGCGGTCGACGGCGCGGCGTGGACCCCTGCGGCGGTGTCGGGCGGCCACCTGCTCTACGCCGTGCCGCCGGTACCCGACTATCCGGGCTACACCGGCCGCGCCTTCGCCATGCGATCGACCGGCACCGGCTTCCACGGCTGCGAGGTCAGCCAAGTCAAGTAGCCCCGATCTCCGACAGCAGCCAGTCGCGGAAGCGACGGATCTTGCCGACATGGCTGCGGTGCTCGGGCGTGACCAGCCAATAGCCGTCGCCGCGCGACGCGGTTCGCTCGAACAGCTGGACCAGCCGCCCTTCGGCCATGTCGTTGCGCCAGAAGAAGGGCGTCAGCATCGCCACCCCCTGACCGGCCATCGCCGCGTTGCCCTGGTTTGCCTGCGAATCGATGCGCACGGCGCCGCGGATCGGCACCGACGGGGTGGCGACGCCGGCCTGTTGCAGCCACCACGGCCACCACGGGTCGTCGCTGCTGATCAGCGGCAGGGCGGGGAGGTCGGCGGGCGCGATCACCCCGCCGTGGCGCGCGAGGAAACCAGGGCTGCACATCGGCGTGAAGTCGATCGTCAGCAGCAGGTCGGCGGCGGTTCCCGGCCACGGCCCGACGCCGGCGCGGATCGCGACATCGGCTTCCTCGCGGGCGAAGTCGACGAGCGTGTCGCTGACATGGAGGTTGACCGCCATTTGCGGGTAGAGCCGCTGCAAGCCGCCGATCCGCCAGGCGAGCCACGCCCCGGCGAAGGTCTGCGAGGTCGATATCGTCAGCGTCGTCTCATCCTCGCGGCGCAGCTCGGCGAAGGCGGCGTCGATCGTGTCGAAGGCGGCAGCGATCCGCGGCCCTGTCCGGCGGCCGGCGTCGGTCAGCACGACGCGGCGGTTCGTCCGGTCGAAGAGCCGCACGCCGAGCTCGCGCTCGAGGCTCGCGATCTGCTGCGAGAGGGCCGGCTGCGCAATGGAAAGCGCCGCGGCGGCTTGGGTGAAGCTGAGCCGTTGC
>JAFARM010000126.1 GCA_019245455.1 Sphingomonadaceae bacterium
CGCCGGTTCAACTGTTGCGGTCGCGGGGAGGGTCCGTATCTCGCCGGCGATGCGGCGCTTGCGCGGACGGCCGCCTTTCCATAGCAGCCGGACCCAAGCGGAGGCCGGACATGCTGCACATCTATTCGGCCGGCGAGAAGCGGATCACCGCCGCCGACTGCAGCGGCGACCGCCTGCCGCCGGGTGCGGTCTGGCTCGACCTCGTCGACCCGACCAAGGCCGAGGAGGCGTTTGCCGAACGCGTCACCGGCGCCGCCATCCCGACGCGCGACGAGGCGGTCGAGATCGAACCGTCGAGCCGCCAGTACCGCGACGGCGACGCGGTCACCGTCATCGCCTCGATCGTCGCCGGCCTGTCCGACAACGCGCCGCAGCTGACGCCGGTGTCCTTCGTGCTGACGCCGAGGCACCTTGTCACCGTCCGCTATGCCGAGCCCAAGGTGTTCGAGGTTTTCGGCGCGCACGTCGAGCGGTCGAAGGAGGTCTGCGCCGACGCGACGATGACGCTGCTTCACCTGCTGGAAGCGATCGTCGACCGCATGGCCGACGTCCTCGAGCACGCCGGCGAGGAGATGGACCAGGTCTCGCGCCAGACCTTCCGCCGCGGGCCGCGGCAGCAGCAGCGCATGACCAACGCCGCGCTCGAGGTGCTGCTCCGCCGCATCGGCAGCGTCCAGGATGTGGTGTCGAAGTCGCGGATGAGCGGGGTCAGCGTCGCCCGCCTGCTGAGCTTCCTCGGCACGACCCTCGACCCCAAGGGGACCAAGGAGCAGCTCGACGGGCTGGCGAAGGATGTCGCCGCGCTGACCGACCACGCGAGCTACCTCGGCGGCAACGTCACCTTCCTGCTCGACGCGGCGCTCGGGCTGATCAACATCGAGCAGAACGCGATCATCAAGATCTTCTCGGTCGCCGCGGTGATCTTCATGCCGCCGACGCTCGTCGCCAGCATCTACGGCATGAACTTCAAGCATATGCCGGAGCTGGATTTCACCTACGGCTATCCGATGGCGCTCGGGCTGATGGTCTGCTCGGCGGTGCTGCCGTACCTGTTCTTCAAGGGACGGGGGTGGCTGTAGCGGTTGACGCCTACGGCAATGCCGTATACAGGCTGGCGATGCACACGGTCGTCGAGACGCGCGCCTATCTCGCCGCTGCAGACACCGCGGGGCTAAGCGACGTCGAGCGGGCCGATGTCGTGACCCGCTATGCCGGCGATCCGCAGGCGGGCGAGATGATGCCGGGGTGCGGCGGTGCGCGTAAGCTGCGGGTGCGCCGCGCGGGCGGCGGCAAGTCGGGTGGCTACCGGGTCATCAGCTACTTCGCCGGGCCTGATCGGCCGGTGTTCCTGCTGACCGTGTTCGGCAAGAACGAGAAGGCCAACCTGAACCAGGCCGAGCGCAACGCCATCGCCCGGCTGACGAAGACGCTGGCGGACACTCTGGATCGGAGAATGCGGTGACAAGTGCTTACGGCAAGATCGCGGCGGGGCTGGAGGATGCGATCGCATTCGCCGGCGGCGACGAGGCGCGGGCGCGGGTGGCGGTGATCGACGCCCGCGCGGTGCGTGCCGCCACCAACCTGACGCAGGACGATTTCGCCCGCCGCTTCCGCTTTCCGCTCGGAACGGTACGCGACTGGGAGCAGCGGCGGCGACAGCCGGACGCCGGATCGGCGACCCTGCTCAAGATGATCGCCGCCGATCCGGCGGGCGTCGAGCGTATCATCGCCAAGATCGGCTAGCGTCTCACCGCTCGTCGAGCCGGCACCCGTACTCGCCCTGGTACGTCGCCGTCCGCTTTGCGAGCAGCGGCACCCAGGCGGTGATGCGTTTCGCCGCGGGATCGTCGCTCATGCGGACGATCTCCAGGCCCGGCTCATAGTCGGTCAGGCACGACTTCAGGTCGCGGTTGCCGACGTAGCGGCACGAGCAGACGACGTGGGCGACATAGCCGCTCGCGAGTTCGGCCCGCCGTCCGGTGCGGCTGTGCTTGAGCCACGTCCAGCCGCCGAGCACCGCTGCAACGACGACGGCCAGGATGATCCACCAACTTCTTGCCTTCACCGCCACCCCACCCGTATCGTTCCGCATCCTAGCGGAGGTGACGCCATGCGGCGACTGCGATCAAGCCTGATTCTGCTTGCAGCGCCGTTGACCCTCGCTACCGCGCCGGTGCCGGCAGCGAACCCCGCCGTTCCACCGGCGGCAAACGCGGCGCTCGACCGGCTGTTCACCGACCGCAGCCTGGGCGAGACACGCTCGGTCGTCGTGCTGAAGGACGGGCAGCCGCTGATCGAACGCTATGCGCCCGGCTACGGCCCGAACAACCGCTTCATCTCGTGGTCGATGGCGAAGTCAATCACCTCCACGCTCGTCGGCCAGCTGGTCGCGGCGGGCAGGCTGCAGCTCGACGCGCCCGCGCCGGTGCCGGCGTGGCACCGCGACCCGGGCGACCCGCGGGCGAAGATCACGCTGGCGCAGCTGCTGCATATGTCGTCGGGGCTGAAGCACATCGAAGTCGAGCCGGTCGAGGACGCCGACACCAACCGCGCGCTGTTCAGCGACGAAAGCGACGACATCGCCGCCGCCGCCGAGAAGGCGCCGCTCGCCTACCCGCCGGGCACACACTACCAGTATTCGACGCTGACGACGATCATCCTCGACGACATCATCGTCCGCACCATCGCGCCGCAGGCGACGACGCCTTCGGCCCGCCGCGCCGCGATGCAGGCGTACCTGAAGGCGCACCTGATCGAGCCCGCCGGCCTGTCGAGCCTGGTCTGCGAGTACGACGCCGCCGGCACCATGCTCGGCGGCTCGTTCTGCCATGCGACCGCGCGCGACTGGGCGAAGTTCGGGCAGATGTACCTCGACGGCGGCATCGTCGCAGGGCGGCAGGTCGTGCCGCCCGCGTGGATCAGGTTCGTCACCACGCCCGCGCCGACCAACCCGACCTACGGCGGCCAGTTCTGGCTCAACCACGACCGCCAGACCGAGGGCAAGCGCCCGGCGCTGTTCCCCGACCAGGGGCCGGGCGACCTCTACTCGGCGATCGGCCACCTCGGCCAGTACGTCATGGTCGTGCCTTCGAAGCACCTCGTCGTCGTCCGCCTCGGCAAGACGCAGGACGACGCGCGCGGCGACCTCGTGCCGACGCTCGGCCGGCTGGTCAACGCCTTCCCCAACGCGTGAGCGCCGCCGCCGCCCCCGACCACCGTATCGTCGACATCAAGCTCGACGAGCGCACCATCCTGTGGCGCAACGCCGATATCGAGCAGGAACGCCGCGTTGCCATCTTCGACCTGCTCGAAGGCAACTTCTTCAAGCCGGTCGGCCCCTACGACGACGGCTATGCCGGGCCGTACAAGCTGCTGATGGGCGTCGAGGAAGGGCGGCTGACCGTCGCTTTGTCGCGCGCCGACGACACGCCGCTCGAAAGCTTCGTCGTCCCGCTGTCGCCGTTCCGCCGCATCGTCCGCGACTATTTCGCCATCTGCGACAGCTACTTCAAGGCGATCCGCAACGCCACGCCGAGCCAGATCGAGACGATCGACATGGCCCGCCGCGGCATCCACAACGACGCCGCCGAACTCGTCATCGACCGCTTCGCCAGCCGCGTCGAGGTCGACCACGACACCGCGCGACGGCTGTTCACGCTGATCTGCGTGCTGCATATCCGGCAGTAGGGGGGAGCCGCTTGACCGTCCAATCCGACCGCTGGATCCGCGAGCAGGCGCGTACGCGCGGTATGATCGAGCCGTTCGTCGACCGGCAGCGACGGGACGGCGTCATCAGCTACGGCCTGTCGTCCTATGGCTACGACGCGCGGGTGTCGGACGAATTCAAGATCTTCACCAACGTCGACAGCGTCACCGTCGACCCGAAGGACTTCCACCCGGCGAGCTTCGTCGATCGCAAGACCGACTGCTGCATCATCCCGCCGAACAGCTTCGCCCTCGCCCGCACCGTCGAGTATTTCCGCGTGCCGCGCGACGTGCTCGTCATCTGCCTCGGCAAGTCGACCTATGCGCGATGCGGGATCATCGTCAACGTGACGCCGCTCGAGCCCGGGTGGGAGGGGCACGTCACGCTCGAGTTCTCGAACACGACGCCGCTGCCGGCCAAGGTCTATGCCAACGAAGGCGCGTGCCAGTTCCTGTTCCTGAAGGGCAACGAGCCGTGCGAGGTCAGCTACGCCGACCGCGCGGGCAAGTACCAGGGGCAGAAGGGGGTGACGCTGCCGAAGCTGTAAGCGCAGCTTAGGTCTACCCTTGAGCGTAACCCGCTCATGCTCAACCCGCTCATGCTCAACCCGCTCATGCTCAACCCGCTCATGCTCAACCCGCTCATGCTGAGCTTGTCGAAGCACGCACGACCAGTTCGACGTGCTTCGACAAGCTCAGCATGAGCGGCGTGGTGCTTCGACGAGCTCAGCATGAGCGGCGTGGTGTTTCGACGAGCTCAGCATGAGCGGCGTGGTGCTTCGACAGGCTCAGCATGAGCGGCGTGGTGCTTCGACGAGCTCAGCATGGGCGGCGTGGTGCTTCGACGAGCTCAGCATGAGCGGCGTGGGCGCATGGTGACGCCGTCGAGCAGCTCCAGCCACGCCGCCGCCGAGCGGCCGATGCGGTGGCGGTCGAGGCGAGCGGCAGTCAGCGCCGGGTCGGGGATGCGGCCGACGACGGCGCGGACGGCGGCGGCCAGGGCTTGCGGGTCGGGCGGCGCGACCTCGCCGAAGCTCGTGTCGGAGACGATCTCGGGCACGGCGGGCGAGCAGGGGGTGGTGACGACCGGCGTGCCGGCGGCGAGCGCCTCGACCAGCACGGCGGGATAGCCTTCGTAGCGCGAGGTGCAGAGGAAGGCGGTCGCGCGCGCCAGATAGGGCGCGGTGTCGGCGACATGGCCGTGGAAGGTGACGCGCTCCGCCACCCCGATCGCCGCCGCCCGCGACGCGAGCCGCGCCCGATCGCGGCCGGTACCGAGCAGGTCGAGGTGCCACTCCGGTCCCAGCGCGGCCAGCGTGGCGAAGGCGAGGGGAAAGTCCTTCTGCGGCATCATGCGACCGGCGGCGACCAGCCGTCGGGGGGCGCGCGGCGCGGGCGGCGGCGGGGTCCAGTCGTCGGGTAGGTTCGGCTCGGGCACCGTCGCCACCGCCCGCCCGAGCACAGCTTCCGCCTCCGCCGCCAACGCCGGCGACATGGCAACGAGGGCGGCATAATGCGCGGTGGCGCGGGCGAAGGCGGCGTTCAAGACGCGCTGGAACGGCGGCCCGCGTTCGGCGGTGCGGACGGGGTTGCTGATCTTGGCGACCACGGGCAGGCGCAGGCCCGCGGCGCGGGCGGCGGCGAACGTCGGGACGTGCCAGTTGCCCGGCGAGACGACCACGTCGGGGGCGATCCGCGCCAGCATCGCCGCCGCGGCGCGGCCGAAGCGCAGGCGGTCGGGGATGCTGCGGGTGAGGTCGCGGCGGAACTCGACGATCGGCAGCCCTTCGGCGAGGGGCCGGGCAACGCCCGCCTCGGTGCCGGCGACCAGCGTCACCCGCCGTCCTGCCGCCTGCCACCGCTGCGCCAGGCGGATGGCGATGCGCTCGCTGCCGCCCCCGGAAAAGTCGTGGAGGACGAGGGCGATGTGCGCCGCCCGCCCGTCGTGTGCGTCCAAGAACGTCCCTCCGCCGGCGCGGTGACTAGCGGCCGCGCGCGGCAAAGGCCAGCGGCGTCACCGGGCGAGGACGTCGGCCATGGTGTAGCGCCCCGCCGGCCGGCCCGCGAGCCAGGCGGCGGCACGCACGACGCCGGCGGCGAACACCTCGCGCGTCTCGGCGCGGTGGTGGAGCTCGATGCGTTCGCCGTCGCCGGCCAGCAGGACCATGTGGTCGCCCGCCGCCGAGCCACCACGAAGCGCTGCGAAGCCGATCGCGCCCGCGCCCTCGCGCGGGCCGCCGCGGCGGTCGAGCGTCACGCCGCGGGCGCGCGCCGCCGCCTCGCCGAGCAGCAGCGCGGTGCCCGACGGCGCGTCGCGCTTGTCGCGGTGGTGGAGGTCGAGCACCTCGATGTCCCAGTCGGGGAGCGCCGCGGCGGCATCGGCGACAAGGCGGGCGAGGACGGCAATGCCCAGGCTGGTGTTCGCCGTCTGCAGCACGGCGATGTCGCGCGCGGCGCGGTCGAGCGCGGCGTGATGGCGCGGCTCGAGCCCCGTCGTGCCGACCAGGATCGCCGCGTGGCCGTCACACGCCGCGTCGAGGTTGGCGTCGAGTGCTGCGGGCGTGGTGAAGTCGATCAGCACGTCGCTCGCCACCGCCAGCGCCGACGGGTTGGTGCACACCGTCAGCCCGTGGCCGAGCGGCGTGCCGACGCCGGCGTGCCCGGCGCGCTCGACGGCACCCACCAGCTTCAGCGCCGGCGCGGCGGCGATCGCGGCGATCACCGCCTGGCCCATCCGGCCGCCTGCGCCGAGCACGCCAACCCGCGTCATTTTGCCGCTCCCTTGCTGCCGGCTGCCCGGCGTCGCCGCCAGCATAGTCCGCTATCATCGATGCATAAAGCACCGGGGGGTGGGACTGTGGACGGACGGACAGGGATCGGCGGACGGTGACGGCGATCGTCGTCCTGACCGGAGCCGGTGTCTCGGCCGAATCGGGGCTGCCGACCTTCCGCGGTCCCGACGGCCGGTGGGAGGGCCACCGCGTCGAGGACGTGGCGACGCCCGAGGCCTATGCCCGCGACCCCGTGCTGGTGCAGCGCTTCTACGACGCGCGGCGGGCGGCGCTAGCGCGCGTCGGGCCCAATCCGGCGCACGCGGCGCTGGCGCGGCTCGACCGCGACTGGCCGGGCGCGTTCCTGCTGGTGACGCAGAACGTCGACGACCTCCACGACCGCGCCGCCGCCGAGGCCGGAGTGGCGGAGCCGCGGCTGGTCCATATGCACGGCGAGCTGACCTCGGCGTTGTGCGGCCGCTGCGGCGCGCGGCAGCGGTGGACGGGCGACCTGTCGGGCGCGCCGGACTGCCCCTGCGGCGGACGCTTGCGGCCCGACATCGTCTGGTTCGGCGAGATGCCCTACGCGATGGACCGGATCGACGCGGCGCTCAGCGCGTGCGACCTGTTCGTGTCGATCGGCACATCAGGGGCGGTCTATCCCGCCGCCGGCTTCGTCGCCCAGGCGCGCGCGGCAGGCGCGGCGACGCTCGAGCTCAACCTCGAGCCGTCGGCGGGGTCGTACCTGTTCGCCGAGACGCGCCACGGCCCGGCAAGCCGTCTGGTGCCGGCGTGGGTCGACGATATGCTGGCGCGGGCATGACGCGCATTGCGACACTGGAGGCGCTGGAAGCGCTCTATACCGCGACGCCGAGCGCGGCGGCGACGCTCAAGGAGGTCGCGGCCCTGACGCCCGGCTACCGGGCGCTGATCGCCGCCTCGCCGTTCTGCATCCTGGCGACGAGCGGGCCGGGCGGGCTCGACGCGTCCCCGCGCGGCGACGCGCCGGGGTTCGTCCGCGTCCTCGACGACCGGACGCTGGCGCTGCCCGACCGGCGCGGCAACAACCGGATCGATTCGCTCAGGAACATCGTCGCCGACTCGCGCGTCGCCCTGCTGTTCCTCATTCCGGGCTCGGGCACGACGTTCCGGGTGACGGGCACGGCGGCGATCTCGGTCGATCCCGACCTGCTCGCCAGCTTCGCCGCCGCCGGGCGGCCGCCCCGATCGGTGCTGATCGTCACCGTGACCAGCGCCTATTTCCAGTGCCCGCGCTGCATCGTCCAGAGCGGCCTGTGGGGACCGCCGGCGATCGACCCGCGGACGCTGCCGACGGGCGGCGCGCTGCTCGCCGAGGCCAGTGCCGGGCGGGTCAACGGGGCCGCCTACGACGCCGCCAATCCTGAGGCGGCGGCGGGGACGCCGTGGTGATCCGCGGGGCGAAGTTCACGAAGTTCACACGCGCGACGATGTTTCGTGACAGCGACTCGCTGGCTGGCTTTGCCTGGGAAAGAACCGCGCCGCCCGGTGGCGGGCTCCGCAGTGTAGCGTGGCGGTGGGGGTGTAGGACAGCGCTTCCGCAGCCGTCACAGGGGCACGCCGCCGTCCTATCCCGCCAGCCGCGCCTGCACCTCGGCCAGCGTCTCGACGACGTGCTGGTACAGGCTGCCGACGACGATCTCCGTTCCCGGCGCGTTGATCGGCGGCGCGGCGCGGAAGCTCGCGACCGCCGCGCGGTTGAGGTAGACCGACGCGCCCGCGCGTGTGGTGAAGGCGACCAGCCGCACCCCCGCCGCCGCCAGCCGGGCGAGCAGGGCGTCGATCGGCTCGCGCGTCAGCAGATAGCCGCCCGAATAGTCGACGTGCGCCGCTCCGCCCTCGCTCGGCAGCGGCGGGCGCAGGCGGAAGATGCCGTCGGCAGCCACGTGCAGCGCCGATCCGTCGAGCCCCGTCAGTTCGATCATGCGCGCATCCCCTTGTCTCCCCGCGGGATAGCCGCCCCCGCGCCGCTTGCCATCCCCCCGCGCTTTTGCCACAAGCCGCCGCATCTTGAGCCATTCGCGCACGGCGAAGACCGGCGCGTGCCCTGGGGGACTTGATGACCTTCGTTCTCGTTGCGATTGCCTGCGGCCTGGCCGCCGTCGTCTACGGCATCGTCACCTCGCGCAGCGTCCTCGGCGCGTCGGCCGGCAGCACGCGGATGCAGGAGATCGCCGCGGCGATCCAGGAGGGGGCCGGGGCCTACCTCGGCCGCCAGTACCGCGCCATCGCCGTCGTCGGCGTCATCGTCCTGGTGCTGGTGGCAGCGTTCCTGGGCATCGTGCCGGCGGCAGGCTTCCTGATCGGCGCGGTGCTGTCGGGGGTCACCGGCTTCATCGGCATGAACATCTCGGTCCGCGCCAACGTGCGGACGGCCGAAGCCGCGCGGAACTCGCTGCAGGCGGGGCTGACGATGGCCTTCCGTTCAGGCGCGGTGACGGGGATGCTGGTCGCCGGCCTCGCCCTGCTGGCCATCGCGGGATACTTCTACGCGCTGGTCGCCGGCGGCATGGAGGCGACGTCGCGGCCCGTGATCAACGCGCTGGTCGCGCTCAGCTTCGGCGCATCGCTGATCTCGATCTTCGCGCGTCTCGGCGGCGGC
>JAFARM010000177.1 GCA_019245455.1 Sphingomonadaceae bacterium
CCGCTGGCGGTCGCTGCGGCGGCGCTTCAATCGCTGGGTGACGCGCGTCGACCTGTGGCCGCGGTTGGAGCTGGCGGTCGGCGCGCTGGTCGTCGTCCTCGGCCTGTCGAGCTACGCGATCCTGACCGGGCGGCATGCGCCGGCCGGGGGCTTCTCGCCCTTCGCCGTGACGCTGGTGCTGGTCGCCAACCTGCTGCCGCTGATGGCGCTGATCGTCCTCATTGCCCGCCGGGTGACGCTGCTGCTGATGGCGCGGCGGCGCGGGACGGCGGGCGCGCGGCTCCACGTGCGGCTGGTGGCGCTGTTTGCCATGATCGCCGCCGCGCCGACGCTGCTCGTCGTCGTCTTCGCCTCGCTGCTGTTCCAGTTCGGCGTCCAGTTCTGGTTCTCCGACCGCGCCAAGGCGGTGTTCGAGAACGCCGACCGCGTGTCGCAGGCGTACGTCCGCGAGCGCAACCTGCGCCTCGTGTCCGATGTCGAGCCGATGGCGGTCGACATCGCCAATTACGGCCGCGAGTTCGGCTATGGCTCGCGCACCTTCGGCGAGGGGCTGATCTACCAGCTGCCGCGCCGCCACCTGACCGCCGCCTCGGTGTTCACCCCCGAGGGCAAGGGGTACAAGACGCTGGCGATCGGCTTCATCGGCAAGCCGTTCCCGATCCGCCTGCAGCCGCAGGACCTCGCGCACGCGCGCGCCGGCGAGGTCCGCGTTATCGCGTCCGCCGCCGACCGGATCGAGGCGGTGATCCGCATCGACAATGCCCAGCACTATCTCTACGTCAGCACGCCCGCCGACCCGCAGGTGCTGGCGCAGGTGACGGGCACGCAGAAGGCGCTCGCCGACTATCGCGCGCTGCTCGAGCGCAGCCGCGGCGTCCAGCTGCGCTTCAACGCGCTGCTGATCGTCGTCGCACTCCTGATCCTGGCGGTCGCGGTGTGGTTCGCGCTGTGGCTGGCGAACACGCTGGTGACGCCGGTCGCGCGGCTCGCCGACGCGGCAGCGCGGGTCGGGGCGGGCGACCTCGACGCCCGCGTGCCGGTCAAGGGGTCGCCGGACGAGATCGGCACGCTGGCGCGCGCCTTCAACCGCATGACCGGGCAGCTGAAGGCGCAGCAGACGGCGCTTGTCACCGCCAACACGCAACTCGACGCGCGGCGCCAGTTCACGGAAGCGGTGCTTTCGGGGGTGACCGCGGGGGTCGTCTCGATCGATGCCGAGGGGATCATCCGCCTCGCCAACCACAGCGCCGCCGTGCTCCTCCAGACGACCGAGCGCGACCTCGCCGGGCGCAGCCTCAACGACGCGGTGCCGCAATTCGCCGCCTTGCTCGACGAGGCGGCGGCGCGCGGCGTGGCGCGCGGCCAGGTGGCGATCGACCGCGGCCCCGACACGCAGACGCTGGCCGTCCAGATCGCCGCCGAGCGCAGCGGCGCGCGCAGTTACGTCCTGACGTTCGACGACATCACTGCCCAGCTCGCCGACCAGCGGCAGGCGGCGTGGGCCGACGTCGCGCGGCGCATCGCCCACGAGATCAAGAACCCGCTGACGCCGATCCAGCTGTCGGCCGAGCGGCTGCAGCGCAAGTACGCGCGCCAGATCGCCGATGATCCCGACACCTTCGCGTCGCTGACCGGTACCATCGTTCGCCAGGTCGGCGACCTCCGCCGCATGGTCGACGAGTTTTCGAGCTTCGCGCGGATGCCGAAGCCGGTGTTCAAGCCCGAGCCGCTCGTCGACCTCGCCCGCGAGGCGGTGTTCATGCAGGAGGTGGCGAACCCGCAGGTCGTCTTCGCCGTCGAAGTGCCCGACGCCGTGCCGCTGCTGATCTGCGACCGGCGGCAGATCGCGCAGGCGCTGACCAACCTGCTCAAGAACGCCGCCGAGGCGGTGCAGGCGCGAATCGAGCGCGAGACGGCAGAGGGCAGGGCGGCCGAGCCGGGCCGCATCGCGCTGGCGATCGAGGTCGCGGCCGAGCGGCTCGTGCTGAAGGTCAGCGACAACGGCATCGGCCTGCCCGCCGAGCACCGCGACCGGCTGACCGAGCCCTATGTGACGACGCGCGCGCGCGGCACCGGGCTCGGCCTCGCCATCGTCAAGAAGATCGTCGAGGAGCACGACGGCACCCTCGACCTCGGCGACGCGCCCGGCGGCGGGACCGTCGCCCGCCTGTGCTTCGACCCGTCGGCGATGATCGCCGACGAACCAGCCGCGGCCCCGCGCCGCATGACGGGATAGATCATGGCCCTCGAAATCCTCGTCGTCGACGACGAAGCCGACATCCGCGAGCTGACCGCCGCCATCCTGGGCGACGAGGGCTATGCGACGCGCACCGCCCGCGACAGCGACACGACGCTCGCCGCCTTGGCCGAGCGGCGGCCGTCGCTGCTGGTGCTCGACATCTGGCTGCAGGGGTCGCGCCTCGACGGCATCGAGCTCTTGGAGGAGGTCAAGCGCCGCGACCCGACGCTGCCGGTCATCATCATCAGCGGCCACGGCAACATCGAAACCGCGGTCGGCGCGATCAAGCGCGGGGCCTACGACTTCATCGAGAAGCCGTTCCAGGCCGAGCAGCTCCTCCTCGTCGTCCAGCGCGCGACCGAAACCGAGCGGCTGAAGCGCGAGAACGAGGAGCTGCGCGAACGCGCCGGCTTCGATACCGAGCTGACGGGATCGTCGACGCTCATCAACGGGGTCCGCGCGACGATCAAGCGGGTGGCGGCGACGGGCAGCCGCGTCCTGATCAACGGACCCGCCGGATCGGGCAAGGAGATCGCCGCGCGCCTGCTCCACCAGTGGTCGCCGCGATCCGGCGCGCCGTTCGTCGTCGTCTCGGCCGCACGCATGGACCCCGAGCGCGTCGAGGAGGAGCTGTTCGGCCGCGAGGACAACGGCCACCTCGCCCGCACCGGCCTGTTCGAGCAGGCGCACGGCGGCACTTTGTTCCTCGACGAGGTCGCCGATATGCCGCTGACGACGCAGGGCAAGATCCTGCGCGTGCTCACCGAGCAGACCTTCCAGCGCATCGGCGGGTCGCGCTGGGTCAAGGTCGACGTGCGCGTCATCAGCGCCACCTCGCGCGACCTGCCCGGCGAGATCGCCGCCGGCAAGTTCCGCGAGGACCTGTTCTATCGCCTCAACGTCGTCCCCGTCCGCGTGCCGGCACTGAGCGAGCGCCGCGAGGACGTCGCCGAACTCGTCCAGTATTTCATGGCGCGCTATTCGGCCGAGCGCCGCGTCTCGACGCCGGTGCTGTCCGAGGACGCGGTGGCGGCGCTGCAGAGCTACGACTGGCCGGGCAACGTCCGCCAGCTGCGGAACGTCGTCGAGCGGACGCTGATCCTCGCCCCGCCCGAGCGGATCGGCCGCATCGACGTCGATATGCTGCCGCCCGAGGTGACGACCGAGCCAGCGAAGCTGCTCCCCGGCCAGGCGGTCAAGTCGATCATGGGCACGCCGCTCCGCGAGGCGCGCGAGGCGTTCGAGCGCGAATATCTGAAGGCGCAGATCAGGCGCTTCTCGGGCAACATCAGCAAGACCGCGACCTTCATCGGCATGGAGCGCAGCGCCCTCCACCGCAAGCTGAAGGCGCTCGGCCTCGGCGAGGGGCGCGACGACGAGGACGGCGCGGCCGACGCCTAGCCGCGGAGCTCGCGCGGGGTCGCGCCGAACCGCGCGCGAAAGCGGCGGTTGAAGTGCGACAGGTCGGAAAAACCGACGCGCATCGCCAAATCGACGATCTTGCCGGCATAGCCCGCCGCCAGCGCCTCGCGCGCGCGGTCGAGCCGGACGCCGGTCAGCAGGTCGCCGAAGCTCAGCTGCGCGCCGGCGAAGGCGGCATAGCCCGCGCGCTCCGAGATGCCGACGGCGGCGGCGACCCGCGCCATCGTCAGCATGGGGTCGGCGTACAGACGGGCGATGACCTCGCGCATCGCCGTCACGCGCGCGGCCTGCACCGCCGCGCCGCGCGCCGGGGTGCCGACGGCCGTCCCGTCGAGCGCGAACGCCGCCAGTTCGGCGATGTGCCGCGCGGCGACCTCCGGCACCGGCTGCGCGCGGGCGATGCGCGAGGTCGCCTCGACGTAGGCCGATAGCAAGGCGGTCGCTCCCGACCGCGCGTCGAGCTTGACGCCGCCGGCCTTGTCGATCGCCCGGCTGTTGCCGAACACCGCGCGTGGCAGGCGCAGCACCGCGGCCTCGTTGTCGGGCCACCAGCTCGTCACCGGGCGGCCATGCGCGATGACGACGGCGTCGCCTGGGCCGAGGAAGCCCCGGCGGTCGTTCTGCTCGTAGCGCGCCCGGCCGGCGCGGCCGAAGAAGATCGAGACGTCGTCGTCGCCGTCGCGGACCAGGTCGTGTCCGCGCGCGGCGACCATGCCGCCCTGAACCGCCGTGCCGATCACCATGCCGGGACCGATCGCGGCGAGCTTCCAGTCGCACCACAGCTGCATCTCGGCCTGCCCGTCGAGCCGCTCGACCGCGCCGCCGGCAAGCTCCCGGGCCATGACATCGCCGACGAGCTGCGGCCGCAGCCGCGCCTCGACCGCGTCGGTCGAAAAGTGAAGCAGCGTCGCCGGACGGCTTGCCACGATGCACCCCTGTTGCCCCGCCGGCAGCGAACCGCCGGCAGCGACAGCGAATAGGCCTCTGCAAGCATCTGTAAAGGCGCGAAATCAGCGTGGACTGCACTGCCAGCCTGATGTTTTGCACTGCCGTCCAAGCCGACGCGGGCGCGGGCGGGGTAGGGCGGCGGCACTGCAACAGGGGACCGTCCATGATCCGTCACGCTCTTGCCGCCGCGCTCCTGGCCGGCACCGCCGCGCCCGCCGCCGCCACCTCGTCGATCGACAGCACGAGCAGTTTCTACACCGGCGGCTCGACGACATTGACCAACCTTGCCGGCTTCGACTTCAAGCCGTTCGACTTCGGCAAGTCGGTGTCGGTCGGCCATGTCTATGGCAGCAAGTTCTTCGGCCACTACGGCACCAAGCTCGAAGCCTCGATCGAGGCCAAGCTCGAGGTCGACGGCAATGTCGGCTTCCAGAACACCATCGCCCAGGTCAACGGCGGCAGCCTGCGCACGGTTGCCGGCAATCCGTTCGGCGGCGGCGGATCCTCGTTCGTGCTGAACGCGAGCTTCGGCAACCCCTATGCGCTGACCTTCGCCGGGCAGGGACGGGTCTTCGCCAACCTCGAGGCGACGGCGTTCGCCGGCGCGAACCTGTACGGCAAGGCGTGTGTCGTCGCGTGCATCTCGGGCAACATCGCCACGCTCGGCATCGGCAATCCGGCGGCGTTCGACGTCCTCGACTACGACTCGGCGTCGAACAGCGTCACCTTCCTCAACAAGACCTATTCGGGCGTCCTGCCGCAGCACTTCGATTCCGACACGCTGCCGATCTCGGCTGATCTCCGCGCGCTCGACGTCAGCGGCAAGGGCACAGGAGCGACCGCGACGACGATCTCGACCAAGCAGGACGTCGCCGGCGTGTACGTCGACGTCGCCAAGGCGATCGTCGATGCCTTCGGCCTGCCGGGCGAGGTGCTGTCGGGCTCGGCGCTCGGCTTCGACTATACGACGGTGTCGGCTAAGGTCGGCGCGGCGCTGCAGGCGACCTACAACGTCGCGTCCAACCTCTATTCCGAGTTCGCCGACTACAAGTTCTCCGCACCCGTGCAGATCTTCAACAGCGCCAAGGGCCAGTGGGGCAAGGCGACGACCGAGGCGCTGCTGTCGAACGGCGATACGGCGATCGTCCGCCCGGTGAGCCAGGTCGCCAGCCTCAGCATCCTGCCGACGGTCGTCACGGCCAACAGCATCAGCACCTCGCTCAGCCTGTCGGCGACGATCGAGGACCACGTCAAGCTGCTCGAGATCAGCGGCTACGGCCTCGACGCCGGACCACTGTACACGCAGGACGGCGCGCTCGACCTCGGCACGCTGGCGACGATCAATAAGAGCGGGACGATCTTCGCCAGCACCGCCCTCTCGCCGCTGACCCTTACCTTCGGCGGCGCATCGGCGCTCGCCGCCCCGCTCAGCGCGCTCGCCGTGCAGAACGGCGTGGGCATCGCGCCGGTCGGGACCGGTGGCCCGGGCTTCGTCTTCATCCCCGACGATCCGTCTGCGACGGGGGATACCGTCGCCGGCCACGTCTACCTCGCCACGAACTTCGGCACGCCCGGGTGCAATGCCGACGGGGTCTCCCTGTGCACCTTCGCCCGGAACTTCACGCCGATCGCCGAGCAGCAGCGGGTGACGCGGAGCGCGACCGGCGCGCCGGAGATCAGCTACGCCGTCGACTTCGCCACGATCGACCGCTTCACCGCCGCGCCGGAAGGGGCGTTCGGCACGCAGGGCTCGGCCGACACGCTGCGCGCGCTGCTCGCCGGCCTGCCGGGGCCGGGGACGGGGGGCTATGGCCTGCCCGCCGACATCAGCGGCAACACGACGCCGTTCATGCCCGGCATCCCCGAGCCGGCGAGTTGGGCGCTGATGCTCGCCGGCTTCGGCCTGGTCGGCGGCCTTGCCCGCCAGCGGCGCTACGCCGTCGTCGCCGCCTGACCGCGATCCGCCCAGGCCGCTCGCCGCGCCTTGAGCCGCGGCGGGTGCGCGCCTAGATTGTCGGCTCCCGGTGCCGCTGCGCCGGGGGACGGATCGGCCGGCGAACGGCCGTCCCCGTGCAACAACGCTTGCCAAGAACAAGAAAGGCGCTGCCCATGGCCGAGAAGCCCGCCTCGCTTCAGGACGTGTTCCTCAACACCGTCCGCAAGACCCGGACGCCGGTGACGATGTTCCTGGTCAACGGCGTCAAGCTGCAGGGCGTCATCACCTGGTTCGACAATTTCAGCGTGCTGCTCCGCCGCGACGGCAGCTCGCAATTGGTCTACAAGCACGCCATCTCGACGGTGATGCCGGCGGTCCCGATCCAGCTGTTCGACGCCGAGAAGCTCGACGACGACGCCGTTGACTGACGCGGTCCAGCCCGGCTTCGACGCCGAGCGCGGCATCCGCTTCGGCGCGCGCGCGCTCGTCGTCCTGCCCGACCGCGACACCGCGCGCCCCGGCCCGGCGGCGCGCGATGCCGACGCGCGCCCCCGGCAAGCGGGGCGCGATGCCGATGCGCGGCTGGAGGAGGCGGTGGGGCTGGCTGCCGCGATCAGCCTCGATGTCATCGAGCGCGCGATCGTCCGCATCCGCCGCGCCAGCGCCGGCACGCTGTTCGGCAAGGGGCAGGTCGAGCGGCTGGCGGCGACCGTCGCCGCGCACGACATCGAGGTGGTCATCGTCGACGGCGCGCTGTCGCCGATCCAGCAGCGCAACCTCGAGAAGGCGCTCAAGGCCAAGGTCATCGACCGCACCGGCCTCATCCTCGAGATCTTCGGCGAGCGGGCGTCGACGCGCGAGGGCACGCTGCAGGTCGAACTCGCCCACCTCGACTACCAGGCGAGCCGGCTGGTGCGGTCGTGGACCCACCTCGAACGCCAGCGCGGCGGCGTCGGCTTCCTCGGCGGCCCCGGCGAGACGCAGATCGAGGCCGACCGCCGCCTGATTCGCGACCGCATGGCGAAGCTCCGCCGCGAGCTCGACGAAGTCCGCCGCACCCGCGCCCTCCACCGCGACCGGCGGGCTAAGGCACCGTACCCGGTCGTGGCGCTGGTCGGCTACACCAATGCCGGCAAGTCGACGCTGTTCAACCGCCTGACCGGCGCGACGGTCATGGCCGAGGACCTGCTGTTCGCGACGCTCGACCCGACGATGCGCGCGATCGACCTGCCGGGATTGGACAAGGTCATCCTGTCGGACACGGTCGGCTTCATCAGCGACCTGCCGACGCAGCTGATCGCCGCCTTCCGCGCGACGCTCGAGGAGGTGACGACCGCCGACCTCGTCGTCCACGTCCGCGACATCGCCCACCCCGACAGCGAGGCGCAAGGCTCCGACGTCGCGCACGTCCTGCGCGATCTGGGCGTGCTCGACGGCGGCGTGGGGAATGGGGCAGGGGAGCACGCGCCGGTGCCGATGATCACGGCCCTGAACAAGATTGACCTGCTCGACGCCGATGCCCGCGCGGCGCTGCTGGCGACGCTCCCCGACGATGCGGTGGCGATCTCGGCGGCGGACGGGGAGGGGGTCGAGGCGTTGAAGGCCCTGGTCGTCGCCATGCTGCAGCGGTCGAGCCGGCTCGCCGACTTCCACCTCGACGCCGGCGACGGCCGCCGCGCCGCCTGGCTCTACGCCCACGGCGAGGTCGTCGGCCGCACCGACGCCGACGACGGCAGCGTCACGCTTCGCGCGCGCCTGACGCCGGAGATGGCGGCGCGCTTCGCGGCGATGTGATAGGCAGGCGGGGGGCGACGTGATCCTAGGGCGCGACGACGGGATATGGCTCAATGCGCCCGCAACGTGGTCGACCGACGGCGGCGACCTGCGCCTCGTCACCGACGCCGCGACCGATTTCTGGCAGGCGACGCATTATGGATTCCGGCGCGACAGTGGCCACTTCCTGGGCTTCCCGGCCGGACCGGCGTTCACCGCGCAGCTTCGCGTCCGCGGCGGCTATCAGGCGCTGTACGACCAGGCGGGCATCATGGTCCGTGTCGACGATCGCCGCTGGGTCAAGGCGGGGATCGAGATGTCGGACGGCCGGGCGATGCTCGGCAGCGTGCTGACCGACGGCAGGTCCGACTGGGCGACGGGGCCGTACGACGGCGACCCGCGCGACCTGTGGCTGCGGGCGACGGTCGCGGACGGCGTGCTGCGGCTGCAGGCCTCGGCCGACGGCCGGGCGTGGCCGCTCGTCCGCCTCGCGCCGTTCCCGGTCGCCGCCGACTATCGCGTCGGGCCGATGGCGTGCACGCCCGAGCGGGGCGGGCTGAGCGTCGTCTTCTCCGACTTCACCCTTGGCCCGCCGAACGGCCGCGCGCTTCACGACCTCGGCTGACGGCTGCCCTTTACGCCGCCGCCGCGCTCGGGCATCAAGGCGCGGGGTGCCGGGGGGCAGCGTGATGATCGACGACGACACGGGCCAGCGCCTGGCCTTCACCGGTCGCTGGCCGGCGTTCCTCGGCATGGTCGTGGTCAACGTCCTGCTGACGGTGGTGACGCTCGGCATCTACCGCTTCTGGGCCAAGACGCGGGTCCGCCGCTATCTGTGGGAGAACACGCTCGTCGGCGGCGAGCCGCTCGAGTATTTCGGCCGCGGCATCGAGAAACTGAAGGGCGCGTTCCTCGTCTTCCTCATGCTCGTGCTGCCGCTGATCGTCGTCACCGGCGTCGCCGCCTGGCTGAAGACGCAGGGCATGATCGCCGCTGCCCTGCTGGTGTACGTCGGCCTGTACGTGCTGCTGCTCTACCTGTTCGGCGTCGGCAGCTACCGCTCGCAGCGCTATATGCTGAGCCGCACGGCGTGGCGTGGGATCCGGGCCGGCATGACGACGGGCGGCTGGGGCTACGGCGTCCGCTTCCTCAAGCTGGCGCTGTTCCACTTCATCACCTTCGGCTTCGGCGCGCCGTTCGTCGCCACCAAGCTGTGGAACGCGCGGATGAACGACGCCGTGTTCGGCACCGCGGCGGTGACGGCCGACGCGAACTGGCGCGCGGTCTATGGCCGCTTCCTGTTCGCCTGGTTCGGTGCGATCGTCGTCTATATCGTCGCCATCGGCGCGGTCTTCGCCAGCTTCGGCAGCCAGCTCGCCGCCTTCGCGCCCGGCGCGCCGCCGCCGGCCGACCCGCGCGCGATGATCGGTATCGTGCTGCGGCTGTACCTTGTGTTCTTCGTCGCCGGGCTGGCGATCGCCGTCCTCATGCTGCGCTATTACGCGGCGCTGATCGCCGAGCTGTTCGGCGCGACGCGGGTCGGCGGCCTCGGCTTCATCTTCACCGCGCGGGCCGGGCAGTTCCTGGCCTTCATGCTCGGCAACCTCGCCATCATCGCCTTCACCCTCGGCCTCGGCGTGCTGATGATGCCGTACCGGGTGTGGTCGTTCTACCTGCGCCACCTGCAGACGACCGGCAGCCTCGACACGGCGGCGCTCGGCCAGACGCGCCTGCGCGGGCCGTCGCAGGGCGACGGGCTGGTCGATGCCTTCGACGCCGCCGCCTTCTGACCGCGGCGTCGTCTACGACGGCGAGACGGCGCGCGCGCACCCGGTTGCGCTGACGGTCGCGGCCGACTGGCTCGACATCGCCGGCGAGGACGGGACGGATGAGCGGATCGGCCGTGACCAGCTGCGCCGCGGGGTGCGCACGGCCGCCGGCGTCACCGTCCACCGCGTCGACCGCCCCGACTGGCGGCTGATCGTCGCCGCACCGGCACCATGGGTCACGGCGCTGCCCGGCGTCGGCCGGCTGTCGCCGCGTGCCACCCGCGCCTACGCCGCCGTCACCGCCGCCCTCGTCGCCGTGGCGGCGCTCGCGGTTGTGTTCGGCGACGACCTGCTGTCGCTCGCCGCGCCGCTGGTGCCGTCGCGCGTCGCCCGGCCGATCGGCGAGGCGGTGATCGCTTCGCTCGACGCACCGCGCTGCACGGGGGCGGCAGGGCAGGCGGCGCTCGACCGGCTGGTCGACCGGCTGCGCCCTCTCGGCGGCTTCGTCGAGCCGGTCGACGCCGGCGTCGTCGACACGCCGGCGGTCAACGCCGTCACCGCGCCGGGCGGGCGCATCGCGATCTTCCGCGGGCTGATCGACCAGGCGGCCGGCCCCAACGAGGTCGCCGGCGTTCTCGCGCACGAACTGACCCACGTCGCGCTCCGTCATCCGGCGAAGGCGGTCCTGCGCCAGCTCGGCGTGTCGATCGTTGTCCGCGCGCTCGGCGGCGACATCGGCGGCGCGGTCGATCTCGCGGGGCTGCTGCACTCGTCCCGGCGCGCCGAGCGCGACGCCGACGCGGGGGCGCTCGCCACCCTGCGTGCAGCGCACGTCGCCCCGGCACCGTTGGCGGCGTTCTTCGACCGGATGCGACGCGAAGAGGCGGCGAAGGCGGCGGACGATCCAACGCGGCGCGTGATCGACCTCGCGACGAGCTACACCGCCACCCACCCCGGCGAGGACGAGCGCGCGGCGGCGATCCGCGCGGCGGTGCCGCGGCAGGGGACGGTGACTGCGGCGATGTCGCCCGCGGACTGGGCGGCGCTGCGCGCCATCTGCCGGACGACCGCGCCATGGCGGGACCGTTAGCCGGCGGCTCGGTCCGATCCGGTCGGCGTCCGCCGCTCTGCCACCTTCGCCGCATTCCACAGCGCTTCCTTGGCGGCGAGGTCGAGGCCGGCGAACGCCGGTCCCGCCGCCGCCTCCATCGCCGCGAAGCGCCGCTCGAACTTGGCGTTGGCCGCGCGGAGTGCGCTTTCGGGATCGACGCCGTGGTGGCGGATCAGGTTGACGACGGCAAACAGCAGGTCGCCGCCTTCGTCCGTGCGTTCGTCATCGCTTGCGGCGGCGGCAAGCTCGGCCAGCTCCTCGGCGACCTTGGCGCAAGGTCCCTCGGCGTCGGGCCAGTCGAAGCCGGTGCGGGCGGCGCGGCGCTGCAGCTTGTCCGCGCGCATCAGGGCGGGAAGGGCGGCGGCGACGCCGCTCAATGCGCCCGCGCGCGGTTTCTCGGCGGCCTTGACGCTCTCCCAGTCGGCGGCCTCCGCGGCACCGGCGAAGATGTGCGGGTGGCGGCGCTCCATCTTGTCGGCAATGGCTTCGGCGACGTCGCCAAGGTCGAACAGCCCGGCGTCGGCCGCCATCTGCGCATGGAACACGACCTGGAGCAGCAGGTCGCCGAGCTCCTCCTTCAGCTCGGCCATGTCGCCGCGCGCAACCGCGTCGGCGACCTCGTACGCCTCCTCGATGGTGTACGGAACGATGGTGGCGAAGGTCTGAGCCCGGTCCCACTCGCAGCCGCGGACGGGATCGCGCAGCGTCCGCATCACGGCGATCAGGCGGGCGACCTGGGCGAGGGGGGCGGGCAGGGGATCGGCGGGCGGCTCCATGCCGCCGGGCCTAGACAGGCGCGGCGCTTGCGGCAACAGAGATGGGGATGACGCGCCGCTCGCTCCTCGCGCTGACCGCCGCCGCGCTTGCCGGGTGCAGCCGGCTCGGCGCGCTCAACGGGCTGAATGCCGTGACGCCGGGCGACGGAGGGGTCGTCCGCCGGGTCGACGGCGCGGCCTATGGTGCCGACCCTCGGCAGCGGCTCGACGTCTATGCACTCGCCGGCGCGACCGGGCGGCTGCCGGTCGTCGTCTTCTTCTACGGCGGCGGTTGGGACTCGGGATATCGCGGCGGCTACGCCTTCGTCGCACGGGCGCTGGCGGCGCGCGGCTTCGTCGTCGTCGTGCCCGATTACCGGCTGGTGCCGCAGGTGCGCTTCCCGGCGTTCGTCGAGGATGCGGCGGCGGCGGTGCGCTGGACCGCCGACCACATCGCCGAGTGGGGCGGCGACCCGGCGCGCATCGCTGTCGCGGGCCATTCGGCGGGGGCGCATATCGCGCTGCTGCTGACGCTCGACCGCCACTATCTGGCGCCGGCGGGCGCGGCCGGGGCGATCAAGGCGGCCGTCGGCCTCGCCGGACCGTACGATTTCCTGCCGCTCGACCAGCCGCAGGCGATCGCCGCCTTCGGTCAGGCGCGCGACCTTTCCGCTACGCAGCCGATCCACTTCGTCCGCGCCGACGCGCCACCGGTGCTGCTGCTGACCGGCGACGCTGACGACGTCGTCCGCCCGCGCAACACGACGGCACTGGCCGACGCGCTGCGCAAGGCCGGTGCGCCGGTCGAGGTGGCGATGTACGAGCGGCTCGGCCACATCGGCATTCTGCTGGCGCTGTCGAAGCCGTTCCGCGGCAAGGCCGACGTGCTGGCGACGATGACGGGATTCCTGCAGCAGCGGCTGAACGGACGCGGCTAAGTCACGGAGGGAAAACGATGCGCGTGATGGTTCTGCTCAAGGCAACCGCCGATAGTGAGGCCGGCACGCTGCCGTCGCCCGAACTGCTCGCGGCGATGGGCGCGTTCAGCGAGGAACTGATCGCCGCCGGCGTGCTGGTCGACGCCGCCGGCCTCAAGCCGTCGTCCGCGGGCAGGCGCGTCGCCTTCGACGGGCCTGACCGCACGGTGCACGACGGCCCGTTCGCCGCGACGAGCGAGATCGTCTCCGGCTTCTGGCTGTGGCAGGTCGCCGACATGGATGAGGCGGTGGCGTGGGTGAAGCGCTGCCCGAACCCGATGCCGGGCCCGAGCGAGATCGAGATCCGGCCGTTGTACGAGGCGGAGGACTTCGCATGAACGCGGTCGCCCGCTGAGCATAAAGTCCGATAATACATATTATGTAAAACGCGCGGGTGGTCAGAGGGTGATCGTCAGCCCGTCGTAGCCGGGCTCGACGCCCGCCGGCAGTTCGGCGGCGAGCGTCGCATAATCCATCGACTGGTCCATGTGCGTCAGCACGGCGCGCGCCGGCCGGAACAGGTCGAGCCACGACAGCGTCTGCGACAAGTGACTGTGCGTCGGATGCGGCTTCGCGCGCAACGCATCGACGATCCACAGGTCGAGGTCCTTCAGCGCCGGATGCGCCGCGAGCGGCAGCGCCTTGACGTCAGTCGAATAGGCGAACGCCCGTCCGTCGGCCTCGAAGCGAAAACCCGTGCTGACGATCGATCCGTGATCCTGCTCGAACGGCGTGACGGTCAGCCCGCCGAGGCGCAGCTTCGCCGGCAGCCGGTGCGCAGTCGCCGTCGGCGGATAATAAGCGGTTCCGGCGAAGATATAGTCGAAGCGGCGTTCGAGCACCTGCCACGTCGCCTCGCTGGCGTAGCACGGCACCGCCGCACCCGCGGCGTGGAAGAACTGGCGCAGGTCGTCGATGCCGTGCGCGTGGTCGGCGTGGTCGTGGGTCAGCAGCACCGCGTCAAGCCGCGCGACACCGGCGTCGAGCATCTGCACGCGGAAGTCCGGGCCGGTGTCGACGACGACGGTTGTGGCCTCGTGCTCGACCAGGATCGACGCGCGGCGGCGGCGGTTGCGCGGGTCGGCGGGGTCGCACGCGCCCCACTCGCCGCGCCCGTCGGGCCCGCCGAGGCGCGGCACGCCGCTCGATGTGCCGCAGCCGAGGATCGTCACCTTCATCGCACGGCGGCCGGCCGCGCCGCCTTGGTGAACAGGCGGAAGAAGTTGTCGGTCGTCGTCGCGGCGATGTCCGCTGCCGTGACGCCCCGCAGCTGCGCGAGCGTCACGGCGGTGTGCACGACGAACGCCGGCTCGCAGACCTTGCCCCGGTGCGGCACGGGGGCGAGGAACGGCGAGTCCGTCTCAACGAGGAGGCGCCCGGCGGGCAGCGCGGCGGCGGTCGCCTGCAGGTCGCGGGCGTTTCGGAAGGTCAGGATGCCTGACAGGCTGATGTAGAAACCGA